>CALEMO010000032.1 GCA_937910825.1 uncultured Solirubrobacterales bacterium
CAGATTTCCGTGGGTGACCGCCTGCTGATGCTCGGCCCACTGGGCACCATCACCGACGTGGAACCGGCTTTCTCGGGAGAAGCTTGACCCTCCAGTCCAGGACCGTATTCTCACCGCTTGTGGGAACCACGGTCGGCGGTGCCTTCGTCGCTTCCGCCGGCGCGATGCTCGTCTGCGCCCTGGTAGGCCTGTTCGACGGTGAGTCTTTTCTGGAGTTCGCGTTCCCCGGTCTCGCTGTGTTGCTGGCCGGCTGGGCCCTGCTCTCCCGTTCAGTGGCCGGGCAGCGAAAGGAAGTCGTGACCAGGCCGATCACGGGTCTGGTCGCGGTGACACTGGCCTGGGCGCTTGCTTCGGCGGTGGGCTCGATTCCGCTGCTTCTGGAGGGAACCTTCAGCTCCCCGCTCGATGCCTACTTCGAAGCCGTCAGTGGATTCACTACCACCGGGGCGACGCTGCTACCGGACATCGAAGCACAGTCCCAGGCGGTACTCGTCTGGCGCAGCCTCATGCAGTGGCTGGGTGGCATCGGCATTATCGTGCTGGTCATCGCGATCGCCCCGGTCAGCGGTCCCGGAGTTCAGAGGGCCTTCTACGCCGAGACGTCAGGCATGGTCTCCGACCGGCTCACGCCGCGGATCATCGATACGGCGAAGATCATTGCCGGCATCTATCTCGTGCTGTCTGCCGCCGCTGCCGTCGCTTACCTGCTGGCGGGCATGGGAGCCTTTGATGCGGTCAACCACTCGATGACCACGATCGCGACCGGGGGCTTTTCGACGCGCAACGCTTCAATCGGCAGCTTCGATTCGAGGGCGATCGAAACCGTGGCGGTGATCTTCATGATCATCGGCGGCATCAACTTCGCCTTCTACTGGCGCGCGATCAGGCGCAAGTCGCTGATGCCCCAACTGAGTGAAGTGCTCGGATTCTTGGGGATTCTGGTGACGATTTCCGCGGCGGTGGCGATCAGCGTATTTCTCGCGGGTGATGTAAAGGGCTTCGGGGCGGGGCTGCTCGACTCGGTATTCAGCGTGACCACGGTCATAACCACAACCGGCTATACGACCGCTGACTTCGACGACTGGAACTCTTTCGCCAGGACGACGATCCTGGTCACCACCTTCGTCGGGGCCTGCGCCGGCTCAACTGCCGGCGGGATCAAGGTGATCAGAGTGATGCTGCTCGGCAAGTCGGCCCTTCAGGAGATGCGGCGCCAGTTGCGGCCAAACGCGGTTCAGGTACTCAGGGTAGGTGGCCACGTATACCGAGAAGAGGTTCGGCGGGCGGTGCTCGGCTTCTTCCTGATCTACCTGGTCGTTTTCGCGGCCGGTGTTCTCGCAATGGCGGCCAGCGGACTCGACCCCCTGACCGCAATCAGCGCCGCTTCCGCCACCCTGAACATGATCGGTCCCGGTCTCGGAGAGATCGGCGCTTTCGAGAATTTCGAAGTGATGTCACCGTTTGCCCGTGCGGTTTCGTGCCTGCTGATGATCGCCGGGCGCCTCGAGGTTTTCACAGTGGTCGCGCTCGGAGCAGCCATGTTCGACCGGATTCGCAGCGCAAGGCTCGCCGGCTGAAATACTCCGGAGCCGTTGGGCTCAGGAGTCGCGCCTCACTCGAAACAGCTTTACCGGCTGCTTCAATCCCTTGAATCGATGTTCACCGGCACGGGAATACTTGAATGCGTCCCCGGCTGCCTCAACCGCGCCCCCCTCGGCCAGCACACTGTCGGGCCTCGCTGCCTCGGTGATCCGGCTCGCGAGGTTCACCGGGGGGCCGAACCAGTCTCCCACCTGAGGCACCGCCAGCCCGCGGGAGACGCCAACCCTCAGGGCAGGCAACTCCTCCCCGGCCTCCTGGCCGACCTCGACGAAGCGCAATGCCGCATCGAGCAGGGCTTCGCCGTTCTCCGAGACCATCATCGCTGCGTCGCCGATCAGCTTGACCAGCCTGACGTCCGGATTGGTCACCTCGATCGCAACCGACTCGAGCAGCTTGGCCACCGAGCCGAGCCGTTCCAGCTCCGAGCGCTCACCGAGCCTGGTGAAGCCGACAAGATCGGCGAAGCAGACCGAAATTTCAGTTGCCTTGATGTTGCCGAACCAACCCTCGTCAGCAACCGCGATCACATCACCACGGATCTGCTCGACGAAATGTGATCTCAGCGCATAGGTGACTGCCTGTTCGCCCATCGGCATCAGGTCTTCCGCCGCTTCCCTCAGCGCCAGGGCGGCCTCGTACTCGGTTGACCCGGGGTCGATCAGGTCAGAAGCAACGAGGTCACGATGAGCCTGAGCGATCCTTGCGGCGCTGCTTCCGACCTGCCGGGTCACGGCGAGCAGGTTGTCTGCCGGAACCCCGGCGTCGAGGAAGTATTTGAAGCGGCGGGCGGCGTGCACGTCTTCGATTCCGAAGATCATGCTCTCGGGCTCGGGTCGAGGGAAACCCAACGCGACGATCAGGCGCTGGAAATCACCAACGCCAAGGCCAGTCGTATCAGCAATCTCGATGGCGGAGAATCGCTTTTGATTCCTGCCCAGGGCGATATCTGCAGGAAGCAGGGCGAGTCGCCCAGCCTCGACCTCACGGTGCAGGGTGGCCATGTCGACTCCCTCACGAAATAGGTGTTCGAGCAGTTTCAGGCGAGCCTCGCGACTCTCACCTTCGAGGCCGTCGGCCAGTCCTTCTGCCTCGAAATCCGGAAGATCACGCATGGACAACCGCTCCGCCGCGGCGCGGGTCGCCACCGCCATCAAGCCTGCCCGTGCCAGGGTCCCTCGTGACGACTTGTACGCCACCGAAGAACAGATTCTTTTCCTGCCACCTGAAGACCTTCTGACCAGCCTGCTCAAGCATCTCGAGCGCCTTCGGATCCACTCCGGGTTCAGCCTGGAGCAGGCCCCCCTCAAGATGTATGCGTCCGGCATCCACAGCCTCCTGCGGCGAGAAATGATGGTCGAGCAGGTTGGCCGTCGTCTGCAGCACGGCCGATCTGATCCGGTTCGACCCGGCGCTGCCGAGGCCGGCGACGACCTCCTGCCCGGACTTCACGATCGTCGGCGCCATCATCGAACTGACCCGCGATCCGGGGGGCGCCATGTGAAAACCAAGGGGGTTCAGGTCTTCTTCGCCGAGCATGTTGTTCAGATGGATTCCCGTGCCGGGCACAACCAGGCCGGATCCGGTTCCATTCGAGCAGGTCACGGACGCACAGAGCCCGTCGCCGTCCATCGCACAGAGATGGGTGGTCGAGCCCAGATTGTCATGGTCCGAAGTGAGATCCCGGTCGATCGTTTCGGGCGCCAGGAAGCTCGACTCGAAGCCCTCCTCCTCAAGTCTCTCGGCGAAGCCCGAGCCCCGCGCGGCATTGGCCGATGCCATCACCCGGGCCATCTCACCGATGCCGCTTCGGCCCATTCGTTCGAGCAACGTAAGGCAGAACGCGACGAGCAGACCACCGGCGGACGGCGGCGGATTCGTAAAGACGTCGTGATCCAGGTAGCTGGAGCTGACCGGCTTGCGCTCGATCACCTCATAGGCGGCCAGGTCGGCTCGGGAAAGAACGCCGCCCAGGTCGGTGACGTAGTCCTCGATCTGGCCGGCAACCTCTCCTGAATAAAACGCCTGGCTGCCCTCCGCCGCGAAACGCTCAAGCGCGAGCGCAAGGTCCGGATAGCAAAACGACTCGCCCTCGCGAAGGATCCGGCCTTGCGGTGCGTAGATTTCGCGGGCGGCCTGCGTACCGGTATAGATCGGCTCCAGAATCCTCAGCACATAGGCCTGCTCACGATTGAGCGGAGCCCCCTCCCGAGCGAAGCGCACGCCCGGGGTGATCAGGTCTTCAAGACCGACGGACCCGAACATCTCCAGCGCCCGGTCCAGGCCCGCAGCCACCCCCGGAACGCCACAGGACGCCGCTCCCGTATTGAATATCTGGCTCGTATTCTCGTCAAAGTGAACTGGAACCGGCAGCAGTTCCTCCCTTCGCTCCTGCTCACCGTGTCCGGGTGCCGCCACGAAGAAATCGAGCAGGACGGGGTCTTCGCCGGGAGCGCCGACGATCATGAAGCCTCCGGCTCCCAGGCCCGTCAGGGCGCTCTCCAGGGAAAATGAGGCCATCACTGCCGCCACGGCGGCATCTACGGCGTTGCCGCCGTCCCTGAGGATTGACGCACCGGCCTCAGCGGTGAGCGGATGCCCGGCCGCAACGACCCCGCGCATCCCCATGCTTCAGGAAAGAAATTCTGGGATGTCGCTGCCGCCAACCGTGGGCAGCGAGGACTCAGATCGACGAGACGGGCTTTCGGAACGGCGCCCGCCCATGGCCTCTTCGGCGTTCCGACGATTGCTCGATGCTTTTGCATCGAACCTGGTCGCGACCACGGTGATCCAGATCTGGTCGTCAAGTTCCTCGTCGACGTTCGCCCCGAAAATGATGTTGGCATCCGGATGCGCAGCCTCGCCGACAGCCCTGGCCGCCTCCGAAACTTCGATCAGTGAAAGGTCGCTGCCGCCGGTCACCGAAAGCAGGATCGAACGGGCCCCGTCCATCGGAGTCTCCAAAAGGGGGGAGGAAATGGCCTTTTCGGCGGCGATCATCGCTCGCTCGGGACCGGTTCCCATGCCGATGCCTAGCAGGGCACGTCCGGCATCGGACATGATCGAGCGCACGTCGGCGAAGTCAAGATTGATCACGGACGGAAGGGTCACCAAGTCTGAAATACCCTGAACGCCCTGCCTGAGCACATCATCGGCTACCTGGAAAGCATCGACCATCGGGGTCGACTCGTCGAGCACCTGAAGCAGCCGGTCGTTCGGGATCACGATCAGAGTGTCGACTTCTCCGGCAAGTGCTTCGATGCCCTGCTCCGCCTGCTTCGCACGGCGGCTGCCTTCGAAAGTGAACGGCTTGGTCACGATGCCGACGGTCAGCGCGCCAAGATCGCGGGCAAGACGGGCTATGACCGGTGCCGCTCCGGTTCCAGTGCCACCACCAGCTCCCGCCGCGATGAAAACCATGTCCGAACCCTTGAGCAGCCGCTTGATCCGGTCTTGCTCGTCGAAAGCCGCCCTGAAGCCGAGCGAAGGATCAGCGCCGGCACCGAGGCCGAGGGTCTCGTCGCCGCCGATGTGGACGGTCAGGTCGGAGACAGAGAGCTGGAGCGACTGGAGGTCGGTATTGATTGCCATGAATTCGACTCCCGGAATCTGGGCTTCGATCAT
>CALEMO010000033.1 GCA_937910825.1 uncultured Solirubrobacterales bacterium
GCTGCGCCGAGTTCGTCGGGTGACCTTGGAAGCTCCGGTGCCGACCCGAGTACCGGTGTCCCCGTGGATCCTGCTCCGACTCCGACTCCGGCTCCGGCTCCGGCTCCGGCTCCGCCGACTTCAGGCGGTGGTGTCGTACCCGGTGCGCCGCCGTCGAGCGGTGGCGGATCCTCGAGCGGCAGTGGCGGAATCTCTCCGGGCTGAGCCGGCTCAGCCCGTCCAGGCCGAGTAGAGCTTGCCGTAGTAACCCTCGGCTGCGATCAGCTCGTCGTGGTTGCCTTCTTCGACGATTGCGCCATGGTCCAGGACCACGATCCTGTCCGCTCGCCGGATGGTCGACAGGCGGTGAGCGATCACAACCGCGGTGCGTCCGGAAAGCAGCCTGTCCATGGCCTTTTCGATCGTGCGTTCGGTCTGCGTATCGACCGACGAAGTCGCTTCATCAAGAACCATGATCCGGGGCTGGGTCAGCATGATCCGGGCGAATGCCACCAATTGCCGCTGGCCTGATGAGAGCTGGATCCCGCGTTCACCGACCTCGGTTTCCAGGCCGTCTGGCAGCCGCTCAATGAACGGAGTCGCCCCGACCGAGTCGGCGGCCTCTGCGATCTCGTCGCGAGTGGCGTCAGGCCGGCCGAAGCTGATGTTCTCGGAGATCGTTCCCGAGAAAAGAAAACCCTCCTGCGGCACGATTCCCATCTGGCGCCTCAATGAGCGTTGCCTGTAGTCGGCGAGGGGGCGTCCATCGATCAGGACGCTTCCCCGCTGGGGATCGTGGAAACGGGTGATCAGCTTCGCCATGGTCGACTTGCCGGCCCCGGTGCTTCCCACCAGCGCCACCGTTTCGCCCGCAGGTATGTCCAGGTCGATGTCCCGCACGGCCCAGCGCGCAGCTTCGCTCGCGCTGAGGTTCTGCTCGGCTTCGCTCGTATAGCTGAAAGAGACGTGGTCGAAGCGCAATGAACCTTCGATCCGGCCGGGATCCACTGCTTCAGGAGAATCGACTATTTCCACTTCTGTATCGAGCAGGCCGAAGATCTTGTCGAGCGCGGCCATTCCCTGCTGGTAGGTAGCGTAGAGCTGCGCCAGCTGCTGGATCGGGTCGAAGAAGAGCTGCAGATAGCCGATGAAAGAAACGACGACGCCGAGCATGATGTTGCCGTTGATCGCTTGATAGCCGCCATAGAGCAGGATCGCCGAAGTACCGATCGCAGTCATCAGTTCGGTCGCCGGGAAGTAAGTGGCGTTCAGGTAGACCGTTTTCATGTTCGCCTGGCGGTTCAGCGTGTTGAGTTCGGTCATGCGGGTGATGTGCCGGTCCTCCTGCCCGAAGCTGCGGACGACACGGACGCCGCTCAGCGTTTCCTGGAGGTGGGAGGTGATAGCCGAGATGCGCTCCCTGGTCTCCTTGAAGGCGCCCGCCGAGTAGCGGCGAAAAACGAGGCTCGTGATCAGCAACAGCGGCAGTACACAGAAGGTGATCAGCGCCAGGCGCCAGTCCAGATAGAGCAGGATCGCGACCACTCCGACCAGGGTGAGCATGTTGGAAAAAAGGGTGACGATGCCGTCGCTGATCAACTGGTTGAGCGCTTCGATGTCATTGGTCATGCGGGATATCAGGGCACCGGGGCGATTCCGGGTGAAGAATCCGATTGACATCTTTTGGATGTGCTTGAAAACCTCTTCGCGCAGATCCTGGAGTACCCGCACGCCGATCCAGCCAACCAGGTAGGTCTGCAGGTAGCTGGTGGCTGCGTAGGCGACGGTCAGCAGTGCGAAAGCGATCACGATCAGGACCAGCGCCCGTTCGTCACCCGCGAGGATCCCCGAATCGATCGCCTTGCCGGCGAGGAACGGTGGAGCCAGCGAGGTCAGGCTCGCGGCGACGACCGCAAAGGACATGACCACGATCCGCTTGCGGTACGGACGCAGCAGAGTGAGGA
>CALEMO010000034.1 GCA_937910825.1 uncultured Solirubrobacterales bacterium
GCCCGAACCGCTGGCCGGCGATTTCAGCGGTCAGCCCGAGGCCGGCATCGTCGAGGCTGACGCCTTCGGGCACGAGCTGGTCAAGGTCCTTGCGGGCCAACTCCAGAATCTCGTGGTCGCGCGGCAGGCGTGCCACACGAAAGCGGGGAAGCCCATGCTGCCTGGTACCGGTTATCTCTCCTTCGCCCCTTGTCTCGAGGTCGAACTCGGCCAGCCGGAATCCGTCGCTTTCTTTGACCAGCGCGGCCACGCGCCGTCGTGATCCGGCGCTGGTCGAACCCGTGACCAAAAAGCAGTGCCCGGCAAATGAACCGCGTCCGATTCTGCCTCTCAACTGGTGAAGCTGCGAAATGCCGAAGCGCTCGGCGCCCTCGATAACCATCACCGTTGCATTCGGTACGTCGATGCCGACTTCGATCACCGTCGTTGCGACGAGCACGTCAGTGCGGCCGTCTTCAAAGGCGGCCATCGCCATCGACTTCTGGTCCGCATTCATCTGCCCATGGATCAGGCCTACCTCGAAATCACGCAGTTCGCCGCCGCGCAGGCGCTCTGCCTCCTCGGCGGCCGCTCGTGCCTGGATCGACGCAGAACTGCTGACCAGCGGGCATACGACGAATGCCTGGCGTCCCGCATCGACTTCAGTCCTCAGGCGCCGAAACGCGATCTCGCGCTGCGATTCCCCGAGAACTTCAGTCCGAACCGGCTTCCTGCCGGCTGGCAGCTCACGGAGTTCGGTCATATCGAGGTCACCATAGGTGGTCAGGGAGAGGGTTCGGGGGATCGGTGTGGCGGTCATATGGAGGAAATGAGCGGACCTGCCGGCGGGGGTCTTGCGGTCAAGGCCGGTTCGCTGGCGGACACCGAAGCGGTGCTCTTCGTCAATCACGCAAAGGGCAAGCTGCCTGAATTCAACAGGTTCTTCAAGCAGAGCATGCGTCCCGACGAGGATGTCCACTTCTCTGCTGGAAAGCCCGGAGAGGATCGCCCGCCGGTCGGGGCCGCTCGTGGAGCCGGTCAGCCGTGCCACCCGGACCCCGCTGCCCTCCAGCAGCCGCCCGATGGTCGCCATGTGCTGATCCGCAAGCACTTCGGTCGGCGCCATGAAAGCCGATTGGGCGCCGCAGCGCGCGACTCGCACCATCGCTTCGATCGCAACCACGGTCTTGCCTGAGCCGACCTCACCCATGAGCAGCCGGCGCATCGGTTTCTCTTGCGAAAGGTCGGCCGATATGTCATCGATCGCCGTCCGCTGGTCACCGGTGAGCTCAAATGGCAGGCCTGAAAGCCAGGCCTGCTGCGCAGCCGGGTCCGCTTCAAGCGCTCGTGCCGGTGGGGCCCCATCACGAATTTCGATCCTGCCCCGCCTGAGGACGACCTGATGGAGGAACAGCTCCTCGTAGGCCAGCCGGCGGATCGCCTGCTTCGAGGATTCTTCGCTCGCGGGGAAATGTGCTTCACGAACCGCCGCGGCGGCCCCGGGCAGTGATCTCGAGGCGATCAGCCGTGAGGGCAGTGGCTCGGGTAGGTCCGCCGCTTGGCGGCAGGCAAGCCAGGCCCATTTTCGCCATCGGCCGGGTCCGACGCCTGCGGCAGCGCCGTGGCGTCCGTGGATGCCGACCTGCTTCAGACCGGGCGGGCCGTCCTCAGAAGCTGAATTCCAGCGGGCCGGTTCCGAAGTGATCGCGTCCGCCGCGGCCGCGCCCGATGCGCCTTCGTGGGCGGCAACCACGAACCCGTTAGTTTCCAGCCGGCCCTGGATCAGCAGAGACGATCCGACCTCCAGCTGCTGCTCGACCCAGGGCTGGTTGAACCAGACCGCTTTTCGCTCGCGGGATGAATCGCGCACCACTGCTTCAACGACGCTGAAGCCGCGGCGCCGGACCCGGACCTTGCGCCTGGAGACCACCTCTGCCAACACCGTTGCCGCGACGCCAGGCTCCAGGTCGGCCAGCAGCCTGGGCTCCGGAGTCTCGCCATAGGTTCCCGGAATCCGCCACAGCAGGTCGAGGACCGACTCGACCCCGGCGTCCTGCGCCCGGGTTTCAAGATTCGGGCCGATTCCTTTCAGGGATGACGGCGATTGCGCGAGCCTCGCCGGCCTCGGCCAACGGACGGGCGCGGCCAGCAGGGACCGCCTCGACCCTGGCTTGCCGCCGCCGAAAGGCTGCGGTGCTATTGGCCGGCTAGCAGCCACCACCAGCTCGGCTGGCCGCCTTCATGAAGTTCGAGTTCGACGTCGTCGGGAGCGTGGGCGTCGAGTTCATCGAGCGGGATCGGAGCCCCGTCACCGCTGATCACGGTGATCAGCTCGGCTCCGCCGGACATAGCCTCGATCGTCGAAGCCAGGGTCGAACCGGCACCTCCCCAGGCGACGATCTCACCTTCGACAAAGCCGACTGCATCGCCCCTCATGAAGCGCCCCTGAAGGTCGTCGCGAGCCGCCGGAGCAATGCCTCCGACGGTTATTCCTTCGATCGCTTCGCCGAGCCTCAAGCGGTTCCGGGCCGCACCCGACTCGGGGTCGAACTCAATCAGCGCCAGCAGGCCTTCCTGCTGCGTTTTTGTCGGGATCACTTCGGCCGACTTTTCCGAGAGCTCACAGGCCCGCTCGGCCGCCATAATCACGTTTGAGGAATTTGGCAAAACAAGGACGCATTCGGCTGCGACCTCACGGATGCCGGCCAGAAGCTCGGAAGTTGACGGATTCATCGTTTCGCCGCCCGGGACCACGTGGGCCCCCATCTCCACGAAAAGTGCCTGGAGACCCGAGCCGCTTCCGACCACGACGATTCCTGTGGGGTGACTGGCCATACGGGCCTCACGCTCGGCCACTTGTTTCCTCATGTCGGCGACGTCGAGGTTGGTCACCGCACCGGCATCCGAAAAGACCGACATCGCAGATTCCGGATCGTCCGTGTGAACGTGAACCTTGAGCGTCGATTCGTCGCCGACTACCAGCACGGAATCTCCGAGATCCTCGAGCTGGCCGACAAAGTCCTGCCGGACCAGCCCGGAGCCGGAAACTATGAAGTTGGTGCAGTACTGGAATTTGCTGTTCGCATGCTGCGGCTTGCTTGCGAAACCGACCGATTGATGCTCAATCACGGGCAGGTCCGCGTCCTCTCCTCTGAGTGCCGCAAGCACGCCGGCGAGGATCAGGACCAGACCGTAGCCGCCAGCATCGACTACACCGTACTCCGCCAGGACGTCGAGCTGCTGGGGGGTGCGCTCGACGGCCTTCTGGCCGTCCTTGATCGCCTGCTCGATCACGTCCGCCAGCAGATCGTCCTGCTCATCACTGGTTGCGCTCGGGCTGAGGCGCTGGCGCCCCGGCTCGATGTGAGCGAGCTGCCTGGAAATTGAATGGGCCATTTCGCGGAATACGGTGAGCATCGTGCCTTCAGCCGGCTCGCGCACCGATGCGTAGGCCGCGTCGGCGGCTTTGCCGAAAGCCGACGCGACCAGGACCGGGTCCACAAGCTCGCCGGGGCGGGACGCCAGCTCCTCTGCCGCCCCGCGAACGATCTGGCTGAGGATCACCCCGGAATTGCCGCGGGCTCCCATCAGTGCCGCCCTCGCCAGTGCCGCGACCAGCTCTTCGCGGCCAATCTCATCGAGGGACTGGCCGTCATCGAGGCGGTCGAGCTCTTCCATGACTGCTCGCATGGTCATCGCCATGTTGTCACCGGTATCACCGTCAGCAACCGGAAATACGTTCAGGTCGTTGACCTCCTGACGGCGGGCCTCAAGCGAGGAATACGCAGACGCTACGACGCGTCGGAAACGCTCAATGCTGGGATCAGCCACAACTAACGACTATATGGAAATCGACGGCGGCGAGGGAAGGCAGGGCCGGCGATTCGTCCGGGCGAGCGCCCGGAGGGAAGATCTAGAAGGCCTTCTGGACCTTGTTCGCCTTGAGGCAGCGGGTACATACGTTCACTCGCTTGCGTGCGCCATTTTCAACGATGCGAACCTTCTGGAGGTTCGGATTGAAGCGCCGACGGGTCGCAACCATCGAGTGGGATCGGGAATTGCCGAACGAAGGGCCTTTTCCGCAGGTGTGACATACGCGTGCCATAGGACGCAGCATGGTAGCCGATCGCGTCGGGCCACGACCTCGAGGCGCCGCTCAGAGCGAGAGGCCGGTTCGCATCTCAGCCATCCTGAGAACGGCCTCGGCCGCGTTCGCCCCCGTATCGCGCTTTCCGCCACCGGTTCTGGCAAGCGCCTGCTCCATGTTCTCCACGGTCAGGACCCCGAAACCACAGGGGACCCCGGTTTCGAGCTGGACAGTCTGGATCCCGCGGGCCGCCTCGCTGCAGACGAAGTCATAGTGGTCGGTTTCCCCGCGGATGACCGCACCGAGACATGCCACACCGGCAAAACGGTCCGAGGTCGCGCAGTAGTGGGCGGCGAGCGGAAGCTCGAATGCTCCCGGGATCTTGAACACTTCAATCTGCCCGTCCTTTACCCCGGCCTCGGCAAAGGCCTGCTTCGCGCCATCCACCAGGCGCTCGGCAAGATCCTCGTAGAAGCTGCCGACGCAAATCGCGAAATGCCTTTCAGCCATCCTTTTCTCCGCGATCCTGGACGCGCTCGTCGTGGATCATCTCCTCGTCGAAGGCCAGACCCTGGTGGTGGAGCGCATGCCCCATCTTGTCGCGCTTGGTCTGGAGATAGCTCTCGTTGTGCTGATTAGGTGGCGCCTCGATCCTGATCTGTTCGCTGACCCTCAGTCCGTGCCCCTCGAGCCCGATGATCTTCTTCGGGTTGTTGGTCAGGATTCGAATATCGCGAAGTCCGAGGTCACGAAGAATCTGGGCACCGATCCCGTAGTCCCGCAAGTCCGCCGGGAGACCTAGCTTCAGGTTTGCGTCGACCGTATCCAGCCCTTCTTCCTGGAGCTTGTAGGCCTTGAGCTTGTTGAGCAATCCGATGCCGCGACCCTCCTGGGAGAGGTACAGCAGCACTCCCTGACCTTCTTCTTCGATCATCGCCATCGCGGCAGCGAGCTGCTCACCGCAGTCACAGCGCATGCTGTGGAAAACGTCTCCGGTCAGGCATTCGCTGTGAACGCGGACCAGGATCGGCTCGCCGGTGTCAACCTCTCCCTTGACCATGGCCACGTGGTGTTTTTCGTCGACCAGGGAGCGGTAGCCGACCGCACGAAAGTCGCCGAACGTCGTCGGTAACCCGGTGGCGACGACCCGCTCGACCAGCTTCTCGTTGACCCTGCGATAAGCGATCAGGTCCGCGATCGTGATCATCTTCAGCTCGTGCTTGAGCGCGTAGGAGTTGAGGTCGTTGACCCGGGCCATGGTTCCGTCTTCGTTCATGACTTCGCAGATCACGCCGGCCGGGCTCAGCCCTGCGAGCCTGGCAAGATCGACGCTCGCTTCGGTATGGCCCGTGCGCTCCATCACGCCGCCTTCTTTTGCCTTCAACGGAAAGACGTGGCCGGGCACCACGATGTCCCGCGGTCCGGCATTGGGCTCGATCGCGACCTGAATTGTATGAGATCGGTCCTGGGCTGAGATACCGGTCGTCACCCCGGTAGCCGCTTCGATCGAAACCGTAAAGGCGGTTTCGAGCGGCGCTTCGTTCTTGGCGGTCATCAGGCTCAGGCCAAGCTGCTCGCAGCGGTCCGGAGTGAGCGCCAGACAGACCAGCCCACGGGCCTCTTTGACCATGAAGTTGATCGCTTCCGGTGTAGCGAACTGTGCCGCCATGACGAGATCGCCTTCGTTCTCGCGGTCTTCATCATCGGCGACGATCACCATGCGTCCGCAGCGGATGTCCTCAAGCGCCTCTTCGATCGTCGAGAAAGGGCTTTCTTCGGTCACGCTGTTGCCACTTGACTGCGACTCACTGCCGGCCATCATCACTTCGACTCGCTCTCTGTTGCATGCGTATTCCCTGCATATGGTGACACCATCCGCTCGACGTATTTGGCGATCACGTCACACTCGACGTTTACCGGGTCGCCAGGATCGAGGCGGCCCAGGCTGGTTCGCTGCCTCGTTTCGGGTATCAGCGCGACTTCGAGCCAGCC
>CALEMO010000035.1 GCA_937910825.1 uncultured Solirubrobacterales bacterium
CCGAACCAGGGCCCTGTTCTCGCCGACCAGCGGCATCACGTCGCAAACCGTCGCCATCGCGACCAGGTCGAGATCTGCCTCATCGAGGGACGGATCGAGGTTCTTCGCTTTTCTCAGCGCGCAGGCAAGCTTCCACGCCACGGCAGCTCCACACAGTTCAGGAAACGGGTACCCACTGACTCCCGGGTGGACGATCTGGCAGTCGGGAAGTTCCGGGCCGGGCTGATGGTGATCGGTGACCACGACATCCATGCCAAGCTCTCGTGCATACGCTACTTCGGCCACCGAGGTCACACCGCAGTCCACAGTGATGATCAGCCGCGTACCACGGTCCCTGATTGACTCGATCGCCTCTTTGCTCAAGCCGTATCCGTCACTGATCCGATCCGGGATGAACCAGTCGCAGGCCCCCCCGAGCGACCTCAGCAGACCGACGAGAATCGATGTTGAAGCGACACCATCCACGTCGAAATCGCCGTAGACCGTGATCTTCGACGAAGCGTCGACCGCAGTCAGAATTGTTTCCACCGCCCCGCCGATTCCCCGGAACTGATCCGGATCGTGACTTTCGTCGGCAGCCAGGAACGCTCGAGCGTCTTCAAGTGAAACCTGGCCCCGACGAGCCAGGACGGTTGCTACTGCGCGGCTCAGGTTCAGCTCTTCGGCGAGCCGAAGCGCTTCTTCGAATCTGTACGGCTGAGCCTCAAACGTGATTGATCATTCCTGAACCATCAAGTCGGCTTGTTCCCTACGCTCGCCGATGTAATAGGTGAGCCAGACGCCGATCAGAAATCCCGGTATCGCAGCGAAAAAAGTGAGCAGGTCGACTTCGTTGAGCCCGCGTCCGAGGATCACCTGAACGATCGCCCCGGAAACCAGCGCGCCGAGCAGCGAACCCAGGAACGCACCGACGATGCCGCCCCAAAAGTGGTCAGGTACGAAAATCGTGAGGTGCCAAAGAGCCAGGCCAACGATTGTCCAGATGACGATTGCCATCGCTACTTACCTCTCCGCTGTCGCTTTTTCCGGGGTGACAGATGCTTCGGCTCTTTCTTGGCGACTTCGCGGGAAGCCTCCGGGGCCGGAGTTGAATCGTCCACATTCGTCGCAGCTACTGCTGGTTCACTGCCAGTCTCTACATTCATCTTCGCGACCTCAAGGTCTTCCGCGAATGAAGGCACATATCCCTGGGTCTCCATCTGTTGCCTGCGGCGGCGCGAGTAGCCGGGTTCACGCTCTTTCCAAAGTGCGAACACCGGTGAAGCGATGAAAAGCGACGAGTAGGTACCGGAAGAGATGCCGACCAGGATCGCGATCGCGAACGCAGTCAGTGTTTCCCCGCCGAAAACAAGCAGCGCGACGACTGCGGCCAGCGTGGAGGCAGTAGTTGCCAATGAGCGGGTAAGCACCTCGTTCATCGAGCGGTTGACGACCTGCGAAGAGGTTGCACGGGGCATGATCGGCTCGTTCTCGCGTATTCGGTCGAAAACGATGATCGTGTCGTAGAGCGAATAGCCAAGGATGGTCAGGAAGGCAGCAACCGTCGCGCTCGACACCTCGAAGCCGAGCAATGCATAGACGCCAAGTCCGATCAGGATGTCGTGC
>CALEMO010000036.1 GCA_937910825.1 uncultured Solirubrobacterales bacterium
TGCCGCGCTGAGCGGGATGGTCTGGTCGGCCGCCGGGCCTTGGGGACCTTCAGGGCAGCCGACAGTTTCTCTTCCAGCCGCTCCAGGGCGAGGTCGCGGTTGCGCGCCTGAGAGCGTGCGTCCTGGGAGACAGCGGTCACCACCTTGCCGGCCCGACGAACGATCCTCGACTTCTGCGCCTGGGTGAGTGTCACCGATTCCGAGACGTCGAAGACCGCTTCGATGCGCGATGCGGTCACGTTCGCGTGCTGGCCACCGGGACCGGATGATCGCGAGGCACGGATCAGGATCTCGCCGACCGGGATGAAGGGTCCGTTGGCGGGTCTGATTCCCGGCTTCACGGTCCGGGCGCGTCGGGCGCGACGGTATTGGAGGGCGGAACCGTGGCGCTGTCGCTGAATACGCGTCTGAGAAGGCGCCAGGCCATGTACAGGGCCAGCAGGGCAAAGCCGATGCGCAGGACCCGCTCCGAAACCTCGTTCGCGACGACCACTCCAACCAGCACGCCGACCGGGGAGAGCAGGCCGATTACGGCCGCATCCTTCAGGCGCACGTTGCCGTAGCCACGCTGCCGCCAGGCTCCGACCATTGAGACCAGCACGATCATCAGCAGCGAGGTGGATTCGGCTTCGACCTGGCCCTTCGAAAGCACGATGGTCATCGCCGGCACGAAAATGATGCCGCCGCCGACGCCGATCAGGCCGGCAACGATTCCTCCGATCGCGCAAATCAGGCCTGCGATTGCGATGTCCATCAGAAGGCCACCATGTAGAAGGCGACGCCGATCAGCAGGATGGCGAAAATCACCGATACGGCCTTTTCAGGAATGCGCTGCTGCAGCGCTGTACCGAAGGCGACACCGACGATCGCCGGGACGGAAAGAATGAGGCCGATCTCGATGTCCACGTTGCCGTAGATGCCGCCCTGCATTCCGGCGGCGAATATGGCGATCACGATGATCGCCGCGAGGCTGGTTCCGGTGGCCAGACGGTCGCCGTATGCGAAGAAGGCGATCAGCATCGGAACGATCACGGTGCCGCCTCCCACGCCGAAAAGTCCACTGAATGCACCAGCGACCGTACCGACGACGGCTAAGCTCCATATTCGACTGGGTTCCATCCCGGCGATACTATGACCATGAGCAGCCCAGACTCCCCCTTGTCAGTTCTCTTCGCCGAACCCGAGGTGTCGGCCTTGATGAGCGATATCGACGGAACGCTCTGTCGGATCGTCGATCGTCCGGAGAAAGCCAAAGTCCCCCAGCGGGCCAGTGAATGCCTCGAGAAGCTGAGCACAGAGCTCGCCTGTGTGGCCTGTGTTACTGGTCGCCCGGCGCTCACGGCCCGTCGCATGGTCGGTGCACCCAACCTCATCTATTTCGGAAACCACGGCCTTGAGCTGCTCAGCCCCGGCGACGAAGAGCCACGGATGACCCTTGAAGGCGACGAAGCTGAGCGGGTTGCGAAATTCGTGGCCAAGAACGACAGCCCCCATTGGGTCTCGGCCAAGATCCGGCTGGAAGACAAAGGAGCGATTCAGGCCCTGCACTTCCGCGGCGCCGGAGAACGCACCGAGATTTTCGTCCGCGGCATCGCCGACCAGGCAGAGGCGGCCGGCCTGGTCACCCACTGGGGCCGCAAGGTGCTGGAACTGCGCCCGCCGGACATGGCCGGCAAGGCGGGGGCGGTCGAGGAGATCATCACCGGCTCGAAGATCAGAACCGTTGTCTTCGCCGGTGACGACCAGACCGACCTCGACGCCGTCAAGAAGCTCTACAAGCTCCGTGATGACGGTCAGATCAAGAAACTGTTGGTCACCGCCGTCGCTTCCGAAGAAGGCCCGAAAGAGCTGATCGAACTGGCCGACATCGTTGTCCAGGAGCCGGACCAATGGATCGACTTGATCGAGGGCCTGGCCGAATCCAGAGGCTGATGAAGTGCCGTATTCCGAGCTCCTGAGGTCGACCGTATTCCTGACCGCCGGCGGGGCGACCGCGCTGGCGGCAATCGCCGTGATCGGTGCCCAGCGCGACTACAGCTCGACCGTGCTTCTGGTCGGTGCCGTCTGGTGGGTCACCGCAGCCTGGATCGGGGTCTCGATGGGACAGGCCGACAAGACGGCGGAATCGATCAGGGAAGTATTGGCAAATTCGAAGTCAGTGACTGGTACCGGCAAAGGGTTTCAGCTCTCGGAGCCCGGCCGCATCGCCTGGGGCAGGCTCTGGCCGATCCTGGCGGTAGTGGTCGTTGCCGGCGGCACCGGGGTCTTCTTCCCGGAAGTCGCGGTGATCGGAAGTGGCTTCGCATTGCTGGTATCGCTCGCCTGGCGCAACCGCGAAGCGGCGGTGCTGGCGATCGAAGGCCGCGACGGTGTGCGCTTCCTGGTCCAGCCGGGCTCGCCTTTCAGACCCGTGAAGCTGGTCCGCACTCCCGGGTTCCGTGCTTTCTGAGCGCGGTCAGATCTTCCACCAGCTGCCGGTGTTGATTACATCTCCCGGCTCCAGCCAGGCCCGCCGCGCGGTCGCGATCGCGTAGTCCATGTAGTCGAAGCTCGCGGTGGAATGAGCGTCGGTATTCAGGACCAGCTTCACACCCTCATCTTTCGCTAAACGTGCGTGGATGTCGGACAGGTCGCGGCGTTGCGGGTTGCCGTTGATTTCGAACAGCGTCTGGGAAGCGGCCGCGGCCGCGATCACTTTCTCGATGTCCAGCGGGTAGGGCTCACGCTTGCCAAGCAGTCGCCCGGTGGGGTGGCCGATGCAGTCGACCAGTGGATTCTCGATCGCGGTCACCAAGCGTGAAGTCATGCCCTCTTCGTCGTTGGTGAATGAAGTGTGGATCGAAGCGATCACCCAGTCCAGCGCTTCCAGCAGGTCGTCTTCGTAGTCGAGTTCTCCGTCGGTGCCGATGTTCACTTCCGAGCCCGAAAGCAGCCTGATGCCTTCGCCCCCCTGCGTCTGGTTGAACTCGGCAATTTCCTCGATCCGCTGGCAGAGGCGGTCAGGCGTGACATCGTTGCCGAAGCCGTGACTCGCCGAATGGTCGGTGATGGCCAGGTATTCGTAGCCGAGCCGCTCGGCCGCGGTCGCCATATCTTGAAGGCTGTTCTGCCCGTCGGAGAGAGTGGTATGGCAGTGGAGGTCCCCCTTTATCTGGCTCCTTTCGACCAGATCAGGCAGAGCACCGTTCCTGGCTGCCTCCAGCTCGCCCCGGTTCTCGCGAAGCTCGGGCTCGATGTATTCGTAGCCGAGTCTTTCGTAGACCTCCGCCTCGGTCGCGCACCTGGTGGTTTGACCTGTCTCGTCGTCGAGGATGCCGTTTTCGGATACATGCAGTCGCTCCTTGACCGCCACCTCCCGCAGCTTTTCGTTGTGGGCGGCAGAGCCGGTGAAATGCTGGAGCAGGTTGCCGAATGCGTCGGGAGAGACGATCCTCACATCGACGTCGACCCCGGAGTGAGTGCTCAGCTTGATCCCGGTCTCGTTCGGATTGCCCGACTTTCCGACCAGCCTCTGGCTGGAAATGTCTTCGGCGAGCTGCTTCGGTGAATCCGACGTCGCAATCAGGTCGACGTCGTGACAGGTGTCGGCCAGCCGGCGGGCAGAGCCCGCGATCTCGGCTTTTTCGCAAGCGGGGTTTGATCTGAGCGCTTCGACCAGCTCTTCGGCGACGGGCAGGATTTCGTTCAGCCGTTTCCGCTGGGGACCCTGAGGCTCCGCCTCCAGGCGGTCCAGGCCTTCGAGGATCTTTTGCTCGACCTTTGCCCCGAGACCCTTGAGTTTCTGCACTTCCTGATTTTCGGCCGCCGTACGCAGATCGTCGGGGGTGCTTATGCCCAGTTCGTCGTGGAGACGGCGCACGGTCTTCGGGCCCAGGCCCGCGATCCGGTTGATCTCGATCAGCCCGGGCGGCAACTTCTGTTTGAGTTTTGCGGCTGCCGGGATTTCGCCGGTCTCGACCAGGGCCAGGATCTTTTCTTCGAGGGTCTTGCCGACCCCGGGCAGGTCGGTCACGGTGCCTTCCGTGGCCATGTCTTCGACCGATCTGCCTTCGTTTCGGATGGTCCGGGCCGCATTCACGTAAGCGAGCACGCGGTAGCGGTCGGCCCCGTCGAGCTGGTAAAGCACGGCGAGCTCTTCGAGTGCGGCGGCGATCTCGGCGTTGCTCATGGCCTAAACATAGTTACCGCGGGGAGGGGTTTGCTGGCGGGCAGCGATACCATCGCGAGGTGCCTGTTCCGAGCCAAGAGCCCGCCCGGCGTGGGCCTGCCTGGGTGATCCTGCCGACCTATAACGAGGCTGACAACATCACCGCCATGGTTGAAGCGGTGGTGGCGCGGCTCGAGCCGGAAGACCGGATCCTGATCGTCGACGACAACTCACCCGACGGAACCGGCCGGATCGCTGACGACATCGCCGCCGGGCAAGGCATGGTCGAAGTGCACCACCGGGAAGAAAAAGAAGGTCTCGGACCGGCGTATCTGGCCGGCTTCGGTGTCGCACTTGACGGCGGGGCCCAGTTGGTGATCCAGATGGACGCCGACTTTTCCCACGACCCGACTTACCTGCCGCGGCTGCTCGCCGCTTCCGAGCTGGCCGACCTGGTGATCGGTTCGCGATACGTGCCGGGCGGCGGCATCACCGAGTGGGGCCAGGTGCGCCGCCTGCTCAGTCGCGGCGGCAGTATTTACTCGCGGGTGATCCTCGGCAGCGATGTGCGGGACATGACCGGCGGTTTCAAATGCTTCCGGCGGCAAGTCCTCGAGACGATTCCTTTCGCCCAGGTGGCGGCGTCCGGGTATTCCTTCCAGGTCGAGATGACCTACCGGGTGATCAAGGCGGGTTTCGAAGTGATTGAAGTCCCGATTACTTTCCGCGAGCGCCAGGCCGGCACCTCGAAGATGAGCATGTCGATCGTCGCCGAAGCCGCCTGGAAGGTTCCGGCGATGCGTTTCGGGCGCGACAAACCGCGCTGATGCGTCGCCGGCTTGCATTAGGTTCACTCAACGCAGGCAAATGTCTGCCGGGCACTTCATTTTGTATAGTAAGAAACAGAGTTCTGAAAATCTGTACCACCCAAGTTCAAGCCAACCCAGGAGAACGAGATGGCAGACAAGCTACCCCCAGTTACCGACGCCAGTTTCAAGGCAGATGCGATCGATGTAGAAGGCAACGTGCTGGTTGACTTCTGGGCACCCTGGTGTGGCCCGTGCCGCGTCGTTCATCCGGTCCTCGAAGAGATCAACGAAGAGCGCGATGACGTCAAGATCATCAGCCTGAACATCGACGAGAACCCGCAGACAGCGGCCCGGTACGAAGTCCTCTCGATCCCGACGATGATCCTCTTCAAGGATGGCGAGATGGTGAAGAAGATCGTCGGCGCGATGCCGAAGCGCCGCCTGCTGGCCGATCTCGAACCAGCCCTTCAGGGCTGAGGAGAATCTACCGATGCCTTTCGTGGAAATCAGCTGGTTCGAGGGCCGCAGCGACGAGCAGAAGGCCGACATCGCAAAGCGCATCTCGGAGGCTCTGGTCGAAGTTGGCGGTGTGGCCCCGGATCAATGCTGGGTCAAGTTCGAAGACTCCCCGAAGACGGATTTAATCATCCCCGAAGCGGAGTAGCTCAGCCGGTCGAGACCCGGACTTCGATTGATAGCGGCAGGCCGTCGACCGTCACCTTTTCGCCGCCGTCGGTCTTGAAGCTGACGTCGGTGGCGAGCACCTCGTCGGCGATCCACGCCTGATGTTCCTTGGCCGCTTCGAGCAGTTTCGGGTCGCCGCCCAGGGCGAGGGTGATGCGGTCGGTGATCTCAAACCCCGCGTTCTTGCGGGCATTCTGTACTGCGTGCACCACTTCGCGGGCAATTCCCTCCCGGATCAGCTCGTCGTCCAGCTCAAGCGCGAGCGCAACAGCGTGGCCGGACTGGGCCTCCACCTGGTAGCCCTCGACCGGCTCCATTGACATCAACAGGTCATCCGGACCGAGGGTATGGTCGCGACCGTCGATGCTGACCCCGATCTCGCCGCCCGCTTCGATCGTCTGGGCGACGTGGTCGGCGTCAAGCGCCGCGACCGCGGCGGCGACCTGGGGCATGCCTTTGCCGTAGCGGGGACCGAGAGTGCGGTAGTTCGGCTTGATCGTGTATCTGACGAGGTCGGACTGATCGGTCACGAATTCGATTTCCTTGACGTTCAGCTCGGTCTTGATCAGCGATTCCTGAGAGCTGATTGCCCGCCGCTCGGCGTCGGTCGCGACCACCACCGCCTTGGCCAGGGGCTGGCGTACCTTCGCTTTGGCCTGCGCCCGGCTGGCCCGGCCGAGCTCGACCGTGCGCCGGGTCGCGGCCATCACCATCTCGAGGTCCATGTCCCGCAGACCGGCATCGGCCTGCGGGAAGTCGCGCAGGTGAACCGAGTCCGGCATGTCTCCGAAGTCACCGTCAGCTCCGCCGACCAGGTTCGAATGGATCTCATCGGCGATGAAGGGTGTGAAAGGCGCGAGCAGCGCGGAGACCTCGACCAGGCAATGGCGCAGGGTCTGGAACGCCGCCTTGTCGCCCTCCCAGAAGCGCCGCCTTGAGAGCCGCACGTACCAGTTGGAAAGCTCCTCGACGAAGTCGCTGATCTCCTTGCCGGCGGCGGTGCAGTCGAAGCCGTCCATGTGCATGCCCACCGTCTCGACTGTCGCCTGAAGGCGCGAGATCAGCCAGCGGTCGAGGTCCGTCGGATCTTCGGGTGGCCCCGGGGGCATGCTCGAATCGAAGTTCTCGGCGTTTGCGTAGAGGACCCAGAAGGAATAGGTGTTCCAGAGGGTCAGCAGGAAGCTGCGCATCGCCTCCGAGATTGCTTCCAGGGAAAAGCGGTAGCCGGACCAGGGCTGCTGGGCGGTGAACAGGTACCAGCGGAATGCATCGGCACCGAACTCGTCCAGTACCTCCCAGGGGGCGACGACGTTGCCTTTGGACTTCGACATCTTCTGACCCTCGGTATCGAGGATAAGGCCCAGGCAGACACAGTTCCGGTAGCTCGGCTCGCCGAAGAGCATGGTCGATTCCGCCAGCAGCGTGTAGAACCAGCCGCGGGTCTGGTCGATTGCCTCGCAGATGAAGTCCGCCGGAAAGCGCTGCTCGAACTCCTCTTCGTTTTCAAAGGGATAGTGGAACT
>CALEMO010000037.1 GCA_937910825.1 uncultured Solirubrobacterales bacterium
CGAAACCATTTCCCGATCGAAACGGCCCTCTTCAGTGGCCTGCTGAGCGTTCGCGTGGGAGCGCACCGCGAGCTCGTCCATCTCGGTGCGGGAAATATCCCATTCGGCGGCGATCATCTCGGCCGAAAGCCCCTGGTTCACGAGGTCATACCTCTTCATCAACTCGGGTGAGTAGCCGAAGCCGTAGTCGCCCATCACCTTGTAGGCATCGGCAAAGGAGATGTGGCCCATGTGCTCGACGCCACCGCCGATCATCACGTCATGGACTCCGGAAGCGATCATCGCGGCCGCGTAGTTCACGGCCTGCTGGGCGGAACCACACTGGCGATCGATGGTCGTCGCCGGGGTCTCGATCGGAAAGCCGGCTTCGAGCCAGGCGTTACGGCCGATGTTGAGGCTCTGCTCACCAAACTGCTGGACGCATCCGGCGACCACGTCTTCAACTTCACCGGCATCGATGCCTGAGCGCTCGATCACTTCGGTATAGGCGTTCGCCAGGAGGGTCGAAGGATGGATGTCCTTGTAGTAGCCCTTTTCCCTGTGGCCACGGCCGACCGGTGTCCGGACCGCTTCTACGATGACAACTTCGCGTCCGCCAAACTTGCTCATCGAAAACCTTTCGTCAAAACTTTGTTGGAATGCATCCGCGTTTCGCGAGGATAAACTCACCCTCTACGATACCTAATTGATTCGTCAGTCAATCGGGTTGACAACTCCAACGACTGAGACCGATGAGCGAGACCCCATATCGAGAGCTGGGCATATCCGGCAGCGGAGCGATCGCCACCGGGCTGGCCGCCGTGGCATCTGCGCGAGCGGGCAGGATCAGGATCCTGGCCCGCAGCGAACCCTCGGCGCAGCGGGCGATGCTGGCCGTCGAGAAGACCTGCAGCCGGATAGAGGGTGCCGACCCTTCGCGGGTGTCGGCGGGCACTGCCGCGGAAGACCTCGCGACCTGTGACCTGATCATTGAGGCGATCGTCGAAGACTTCGATACGAAGGCGGGCTTGCTGGCTGCGATCGGTGATATCGCTCCGGCGTCCGACCTTGCGACCACCACCTCTTCCCTGTCGGTCACCGAGCTCGGCAAGGCATGCGGACATCCGGAGCGGTTGTTCGGCCTTCACGTATTCAACCCGGTCCCGGTTTTGAATCTGGTTGAACTCTGCCTGCCGCCCGAAGCTGGCGCTGCAATCGCCGAGCGGGCCGAAGCCTGGTGTGCATGCCTCGGCAAGACGGCCGTGAGAGTGCCCGACACCCCGGGCTTCGTCGTCAATCGCCTGCTTTTCCCTTACCTCTTCGATGCGGTCAGATTCATGGAAGAATGCGGAATGGCGGCCGCCGATGTGGACACATGCATGTCGCTTGGAGCGGCGCACCCGATGGGGCCGCTCGCCCTGCTCGACCTGATCGGTCTCGACGTCGCGGTTGCGATCGGGCAGGCCCTCAACGCCGAATCCGGAAAGGCAGACCACCTGGCACCGGCCGCCATGCTCTCGCTGGTTGAAGCGGGAAACCTCGGTCGCAAGACCGGCCGCGGTTTCTTCAACTACACCTGAGCTTCAGGCCAGCTTGTCGAGCTGCGCAGCCAGTTGGAAGTCGGCTGCGGTGAGGCCACCTTCCGAGTGGGTCGAAATCCGGACCTCAACCCTGTTCCAGCTGATTGAAAGGTCCGGGTGATGGCCCATCTCCTCGGCCGGAGCGACCACCCGGTCGACGAAGCCAACCGAGCCTACGAAATCCGCAAACTCGAATTCACGCATGATCTCGTCGCCGGCACGATTCCAGCCCGGAAGCCCTGAAAGCTTCTCTTCGATCTGCCCGTCATCAAGAAGTGCCATGTCGCCTCCGAGGGTTGCGTAACTGCTGTTGCCTTCTCTCAGGATGCTATTCGCTTCAGAGGCCGAGAACCGAAAGTAGTCCGACAACCAGCTGGGTCCCGGGAACCTCGGAGACCGTGATCGCCGCCGCCACCGAAACGACCGCCACGGCGACCATGCCGCCGTATTCGATCACCTTGCCCGCGGTGCCGAGGTGACCGCGCTCGCCGGCGACGATCAGCAGACCGCAGATCGCGCCACCTACCAGTCCCCCCAGGTGACCGCCGATGCTGATTCCACTGATCGTGAAAGTCAGGGCGAGGTTGATCGCGAGGATGATGCCGATGTCACGGGCCATGTTGTCCATGCCCCTACCCCGCGCGATCACGAAAAGCGCCCCGAAGACACCGAAGACGGCACCGGAGGCGCCGACCGTGACCACCAGACTTCCGGAGATGAGGATCGCCCCGAAAGAGCCGGCCAGCATCGAAGCGAAATAGATCATCAGGTAGCGAACTGTGCCGACCGAGGGCTCCAGCACCCGACCCAGAAAATAGAGGGCGAACATGTTGAAAGCGAGATGCATGAATCCCGCATGCAGGAACCCGCCCGTGAGCAGGCGGTAGTTCTCACCGTTGGCGACTTCGAGACCGCGCAGGCCGAAGTCCGAAATCATCGGTCCGCCGACTGATCCCAGGCCTCCGGAGCCAGTCGCGATCGTGATCAGGAAAGCGGCGACATTGACGGCGATCAGGGCCATCGTCGCCGGAAAGTTGCCGGTATTTGAGACTGCCGCCGGCCCGCTCACGACCCTGGTCTTCTCCCTGCCGCATTCGGGGCAGCGGAAGCCGACCGGGGTCTGGATCATGCAGTCAGGGCAGATCGGCCGGCCGCAACTGGCGCAGGAGACGCCGGTCTCGACAGCGGGATGGCGGTAACAGGTGGGCAAGAGCACGGAGTTTATTTGAAGGGCAATGCGGCGAAGCCCGGCAGTCGGGAGAATGTAGACGTGGAGAGGACCGGATATACCCGCGTATACGCCACCCTGAGCGGCGCGTTCCTGGTTTTGCTCGGTCTGTTCGGCCTGCTGGAGAACGCCGAATTCGAGATTCCCGAACTCGGCTCGGACCTGTTCGGGATCTACGCCGTGAACGGCTGGGCAAATCTCTTCCACGTCGCGATCGGCCTGCTGGCCCTGATCATGGCCCGGCGGCTTTCACGGGTTTATGCCCTGATCGCAACGCTGGTATTTCTCGGACTT
>CALEMO010000038.1 GCA_937910825.1 uncultured Solirubrobacterales bacterium
CTCTACCTGAAGGGGGACGGCGATCCCAGCCTGGGGACCAAGGTTTTTCTCAGCTCCTACCTGGCGGGTGAAGGCTCAGCTATCGAGAATCTGGCCAATCAGGCCAAAAAGGCCGGAATAAAGAGGGTGACCGGGCGCCTCTGGGGCGACGATACGATTTTCGACCGTCTAGGTGGTGTCGCTGACTCGGGATACGCAACCAGCCCCTACATCGGCCCCCTTTCGGGGCTGGCGTTCAATGCGGGCTTCACCGGCTCATCGCTGAGCAGCTTCAGCTCGAATCCCGCGAAACTCGCGACGAAGACGCTGGTCCGGCAGCTTCGAAGCCGCGGCATCAAGATCCAGAGCCAGATTGCGATGGCAAAAACCCCGAACAAGACAGAGTCCATGTCGATCGCACGGGTCACCTCTCCGACCATGACCTGGATGGCGCGGGTGACCAACCTGAATTCGAACAACTTCTTTGCTGAGACGCTGCTGAAAGGCATCGGGGCGGCGGTCAGGGGTACGGGCACCACCAAGGCCGGCGCAAGCGTCTCTGAGCGCTACGCGGCCAAGCAGGGATCGGCTATCAAACAGACGGACGGATCCGGCCTCACGATCAGCAACCGCTCGACGGCGGCGAATGTGGTCAGGATGCTGAGCCGGGTACGCGACCGGCCCTTCGGTGACTCCTTCGTCGAATCGCTTCCGGTCGCCGGGCTTGACGGTACTTTGCGAGACCGTATGCGGGGCTCGGCCGCAAAAGGCCGCTGCCACGCCAAGACCGGGACGTTGACCGGGGTCAGTGCCCTGTCCGGCTACTGCTTCAACAAGTCGGGCCAGAAATTCGCTTTTTCAATCCTGATGAACGGGGTCTATAATCTCGCTGCCGCTCAACGGGGTCAGGACCGGATCGCGGCCCTCATCGCCCGTCTTTGAGCAGTTCTTCGAGGCCATTCTGGTCGAGCACGGTCACGCCCAGCCTCTCGGCTTTTTCCAGCTTTGAGCCGGCGCTCTCGCCCGCGACCACATAGTCCGTCTTCTTCGAGACCGAGCCGGTCACCTTGCCTCCGGCCAACTTGATCAGCGCTGCCGCGTCGTCCCGGGTCAGGTCCTCGAGGGTGCCGGTCAGCACCAGCGTCTTTCCGTCGAGCGGTCCCCCCTCCTGGCGGCGCTCGGACTCATCCAGCTCAAAACTGAGGCCGGCCCCGCTCAGCCGCGAGACGATTTCCCAGGTCTTTTCGTCGCTGATCGATTCCGAAATCTGGCGGGCCATGATTGGCCCCACGCCCTCGGTCTCTTCGATCCGCTCAGGGTCGGCCGCATGCAGGGCTTCGATAGAACCGAACTCATCGGCAAGTGCCCCGGCGGTCACCGCCCCGACGCCCGGAAGGCCGATCGCGTAGAGCACCCGCGGAAACGGGGCCTGCCGGGAGCGCTCGATCTCCCCGACCAGCTTGCCGGCCGATATCTCGCCCATTCCACTCAACTGCGCGAGCTGCTCCGCCTCAAGGCCGTAAATGTCGGCCACGTCACTGATCAGGCCTTCTTCGAGAAAGCGGTAAACCTGCTTCTCGCCCAGTCCCTCGATGTCCATCGCTCCGCGTGAAACGAAATGCTTGATGTGCTGGAAGATCTGGCCGGGGCAACCCGACCGGTTCGGGCAGATCGAAAAGACCGAGTCCTCCGGCTTGACGATGGCCGTGCCGCAGTCCGGACAATCGCGCGGCGGCACCGGCATCACCGAATCTTTCGGACGATTCTGGGTCAGGGCCGAAACGACCTGGGGGATCACGTCACCGGCCCTCAGGACGACGACTTCGTCTCCTGCCCGCACGTCT
>CALEMO010000039.1 GCA_937910825.1 uncultured Solirubrobacterales bacterium
TCAAAGGCAGAGCCAACCTGCCCGATCGAGGGTTCAAGGCCCGCATCCTTGACTTTCTGGCTGAACGCCCAAGACGTGAATTGCTTGGGTTCAAGGGGTCGTCGCAACACCTTGATCTAGGAGGTGTTTGTGGGACGTCCATCAGGTTGGATAAAAGAGTTGACCGGGAGGAGACCGATGGTCTCGCCCGGCCGGCCGGGCGAGCGGCGCGAAGTAGAACGGGAGTTCTGGCTAAGCATTGCCGAGGGCAAATCAACCGAAGAGGCTGCGAGTCTTTGTGGCATGTCGGTAGCACCCGGCACGAGACTGTTCCGGCAGGGTGGCGGCATGCCAACCATTTCGCTGACCCCGCCATCGGGCCGCTACCTCTCGTTCCCCGAGCGCGAAGAGATCGCTCTGCTCAGGGCTTCCGGAGCGGGTATCCGCGAGATCGCGAAAAAGCTTGAGCGCGCGCCATCGACCATCTCGAGGGAACTTCGTCGCAACGTAGCAACCCGGAACGGAAAGCTTGAGTACCGGCCCTCGGTCGCCCACTGGAAAGCTGAATTCTTCGCTCACCGGCCAAAGACCGCCAAGCTCGCCGAGAATCGGAGGCTGCGCGAGTACGTCGAGGAGCGACTTGCCGGAAAGATCACCCTTGCCGATGGCAGCCCGGCAGCAGGACCGACGGTTCCGTTCACCGGCCGAAAACACGGGCCGCGAAAGAACCGCCGCTGGGGCAAAGCCTGGAGCCCGGAGCAGATCTCTAACCGGCTGAAGGTCGACTTCCCCGATGATGAGTCAATGAGGATCTCGCATGAGGCCATCTACCAGTCCCTCTACGTTCAAGGGCGCGGCGCCCTCAGGCGCGAGCTGGTTACCTGACTTCGCACCGGCCGGGCACTCAGGGTGCCGCGTGAACGAACCAGACGCCGGGGCAAGAACCACGTCACCGATGAGCTGATGATCAGTCAGCGGCCAGCTGAAGCCGATGACCGGGCGGTGCCTGGTCACTGGGAGGGTGACCTGATCCTCGGCCTTGAGCGTTCAGCGATAGGCACCCTGGTCGAGC
>CALEMO010000040.1 GCA_937910825.1 uncultured Solirubrobacterales bacterium
GATCGAGCTCGGTGCCGAGGCACGCAGCATAGGCAGCAGTACCTCGGTCAGGCGCACCACCGAGTCAAAGTTCAGGTCCATCGTCCTGCGTACGTTTTCGTAGCCGCCGTCAGCAAAGGTGGCCCGCCACGAGGCCCCCGCATTGTTGACCAGCAGCGTGAGTCGCTCGTGATGCTCCTGGATGTGGGCGAGCAAGCGCCCGGGCGCTTGCTCTTCGGTCAGATCGACGGCAAGAATGGTCGCGGGAACCGGGAGCCGGCGGGCCAGGTCCCGCAGTCTGTCCTCACGCCGCGCAACCAGGACGAGTTCGGTCCCGGGGACCTGGGAGAGCCGCCAGGCGGTCGCCTCCCCGATGCCGCTGGAAGCTCCGGTGATGACTGCGGTGATCGGCCTGTCATCCATGCGTGGATCCTATGACCTAACGCAACAGATCCGACACTGCTTCGCGGAAGACCTCCGTATGACGGTCCACGTCGCTTTCAGTTGTTGCCGGAGACATCAGGGCCATGTTGTGGAACGGGGTCAGCAGGATGCCACGGTTAAGTGCATGGAGGTGAAGAAAACGCTCAAGCTCAGGGTCCGAGGCCTGATGGGCCTGCGTGCCGTTTCTTGCTGGCTCGTCCTCGAACCGGTACTCGGCTCGGGCGCCGAGCTGGGTCACGTTCCAAGGCAGGCCGAACTCGGCGACGACGGCCTTGATTCCGTCGCTGAACCGGCCAGCCAGGGGGATCGAGTATTCGAAGGCGGATTCAGTCAGGACTTGATCGAGGGTCGCGCGAATCGCGGCCATCGAAAGCGCGTTGCCGGCCAGCGTGCCGCCGACACCACCGGTGTCTTCGTAGTCGGCGTCGGCGTCGCTGAACATGCGCTCGGCGACATCAGAGGTCAGGCCGAGCGCGCCGGCCGGCACGCCCGAACCGATCGCTTTGCCGATGGTGAAAAGGTCGGGCTCAAGCCCCCATTCCCTGGTGCAGCCGCCGGCACCGGCGGAGAACGTATGGGTCTCGTCGATGATCAGCAAGGTCCCGTGTTTCCGGGTCAGATCCCGCAGGGCCTCGTGGTAGCCATCGTCCGGCAGCACGATGCCCATATTGGTCATCGCCGGCTCGGCGAGGACGCAGGCGATCTCCCCGGTTTCGAGGGCCCGCTCAAGTGCCGGCAGGTCATTGAATTCGATCGCCGTGGTGGTCAATGCCGGGTCGACCGGAGCGCCGACATTGCCTTCCCGTGAGACGGTGCTGCCGTCGGGTCCAGCCACCGCAAAGGATTCGTCAACCGAGCCGTGGTAGCTGTAACTCATCACGAGCACCTTCGGGCGACCCGTTATCTGGCGGCAGATGCGAAGTGCCGCCCGGTTCGCGTCTGTGGCGGTAAGGGTGAACGTCCAGCGATCGAGTCCGAACCTGCGCTGAAGTTCCTCCCCGACCCAGGCCGCATTCTCGGTCGGCAGCATAGTCGTGATGCCCGTCTTTTCCTGGTTCGTGATCGCCCTGACTACGGGTTCAGGATCGTGGCCGGTCATCGCTCCCGTATCGCCGAGGCAGAAGTCGATGTAGGTGTGGTCGTCGACGTCAATGATCCTGGCGCCGATCGCGATCTTCGCGAAGACCGGGAAGCCACCTGCCCAGCGCATCATCCAGGGCATCGGAACGCCTCCAAGCAAGGACTTGCGACTGCGGTCGTAAAGCTCCTGAGAGCGCGGGTTGGAAACGACAAAGTCTTCCAACTCCACCTCCAGCCGCTCGGCGAGCACTGTCCGGTCGATTCCACTGACGAAGGTCATACGCGCTCTCTCCTCATCGTCCGATCATAGACCCGGCATGAGCACGGCCCGATACAGGTGTCTTGCGATCGGCGTCCGCTCTTTGCCATTCAACGCGACGCCTTTGTTTAGCCATACCACAACATTTTTCACGAGCACCATAAACTGCGGGGGGTGAGAGATCCGCGGCCTGAAGACATCAACGGGGGACGAGCGGGGCGCGGGCCGCAA
>CALEMO010000041.1 GCA_937910825.1 uncultured Solirubrobacterales bacterium
GTGGTCGTCTCGATACCGGAAGTGATGTGGGACTCCGGGTGGCCCGGTGTGGGTGATCCGAGCTGGCGGAAGTTCTCGATGTCCTTCAGGCTGACCGAAAAGTCCTCACTCACGGTCCCGTCGGGACCGACCTTTCGCACATTCGCCAGGTGGAGCAACGAATAGATGAGCATCGAAGCGTGGCCGGCGGAAAGGATGAAACGGTCGCGGTTCGGCCAGTAGGGGTCGGCTGGGTCGTACCTGAGGTACTCCTGCCACATCTTGAGAGCAAGCGGGGCCAGCGCCATGGCTGTCCCCGGGTGTCCGGAATTGGCCTTGTCGATCGCATCGATCGAGAGGGTCCGGATTGTGTTGATGCTCAGCTGGTCAGGACTCTGGGAAGCGAGGGTGTCGGTCACGCTGCGATCCTACCGGAGACCCGTCGGCCTGTTTGGGCAGGCCGGCGGAGCGTCCGGACTACGAGTTTCCGCTCGGCTCGCCGAGGCCGTGAGAACCCGCCGAACCTTCCTGGGTCGCCTGGTCAACTTTGGTGACGACTCCCTGCGGATCCGCCACCCCGTTGAAGACGAACTGGTTTTCCGAATCCGACGATGCGGTATCGAAGTCAACATCGCCTACCTGCAGGGCGCGCTGGAAAACCGTCTGGGAAAAGTTGACGTTCTGAACCCGCTCGAGGCGTGTTTCCTGGATATCGCGGGCGAAAATGCCGCGTTTGATGTTCAGTCTGCGGTTGGTGATCGTATAAGTGGTCGCCATGCGCTTTACGAAGCCGACCACGATCGTCAGGCCAAGAACGATCAGGATGATCAGGAAAGTCCTGAACCAGGAATCGACGAACAGGTAGGCGATCAGGCCGACGATGACTCCGACCAGCAGGCCCTTCAGATAAAACGCGAGAAGCGCCCGCCACGAAGGGTGTCCCTGAAAGATGATCTGTTCGCCGGGGCTCGGATTGAAGCTCATTGGGCGCGAGCATATTCGACATGAGCCCGCCGTGTGGCATGCGTCCGCTGTTCTGCGTACCTTGGTTCGGTGTCGATCGCCCGGGTAGAACCGCTGACAACGGCCCGCGCATTGCGCGGCCCTTTCGACTACTTGATCCCGGAGCGGCTCGCCGAGATCAAGGTCGGCGACGTGCTCGAGATCCCCTTCGGGCACCAGCGGCTGACCGGCGTGGTGGTCGAGCTCGCGGAAGAGACGACGGTAGACCCCGAACGGCTTTCCGAACCGGTCAGGGTCCTCGGCGGCGGCACAACCCCGGAGTTGATCGAGCTGGGGCAGTGGGTTGCCCGGGAGTACTGCTCGACTCCGGCTCGCGGCCTGGGACTGATGCTGCCGCCCGGCACGGGCCGGCGCGGCATGCGCACCAAGGCCCGGGTCGAGATCCTGAACCGGCTGACCCCGGCCGGATCGGCGGCGCTGGACAGCGGGGCCCGACTGGGCAAGCGGCAGCAGGCGGTGCTGGTTTCCCTGAAGGAAGGCGACCTGACCGGACGTGATCTGGCGGAAAGGGCGGGTGCGGACAGCTCGACCTTGAAACGGCTTCACGCCAGAGGTCTGATTGACCGCGAGGATGTCCAGGTTCGCCGTCGGCCGCGGGAGAACGGAGTCGGAACGACCTCGGCCGTCGCACCCGATCTCACGCCCGCACAGTCCAGGGCTGTCGCCGAAATGAACGAATCCGCAGGCAAGCCGGACCCGGGCGAGATCCTGCTCGCCGGCGTCACGGGGTCTGGCAAGACCGAGGTCTACATGGCGGTGGTTGAGCGGGTACTGGCGCTCGGAAAGACGGCGATCGTACTTGTGCCGGAGATCGGCCTCACCCCACAGGCCGTCGGGCGTTTTCAGGCAAGGTTGGGCGACCGGGTCGCGGTTCTGCACTCGGCGCTCTCTGATGGCGAGCGCTTTGACGAATGGCAGCGCCTGCGAAACGGCGATGCGAGCGTATGCGTGGGCCCTCGCTCGGCGATATTCGCCCCGCTGGAGAACCTTGGCCTGCTGGTGATCGACGAAGAGCACGACCCCTCCTACAAGCAGGAGAGCGATCCGAGGTACGACGCTCGTGAGGTCGCCCGTCGCCGCGCCCGGAATAACGGCGCGCTGCTGATCATGGGTTCCGCAACGCCCCGGCCGGAGACCTGGCGCCGGGTCGAGCGGATCGAACTTCCGGAGCGGGTCGACGGTCTTTCGCTGCCCCAGGTTGAGCTGATCGACATGCGGCAGGCTGATCCGAGGAGCGGGCCGATCCACCCGAGCACGATGGACGCGCTGGCGAAAGTTCGCAGCCGTGGAGAGAAAGCAATCGTGATGATCAACCGCCGTGGCTTCGCGCCCTGGCTGACCTGCCAGAGCTGTGGTCACCACTGGGGCTGCCCGAACTGTGATGTCTCAATGATCGTTCACCGCGAGTCGAACCAGTTGATCTGTCACCACTGCAATCACAGTGAGCCGAATCCAAGCCGCTGCGGTGAGTGCGGTGGCACCGGCCTTTCCCAGTCCGGCGCGGGAACCCAGCGCATTGAACGGCTGCTGACCGAGTTCCTGGAGCCGATGCCGGTCTTCAGGCTCGACGCCGATACGAGCTCCGGCGTGGGTGGACACGGACGCATCCTCGGCGAGTTCGAACGGGCGCAAAGCGCGGTCCTGGTGGGCACGCAGATGGTGGCTAAGGGCCACGACTTTCCCGAGGTCACTCTGAGCGTGATCCTCGACGCCGACGCAACCCTGCGCTTCCCGGACTTCCGGGCCGAGGAGCGCACCTTTTCGCTGGTAACCCAGCTCGCCGGCCGCAGTGGTCGCGGCAGTGCGGGTGGCAGGGTGATCGTGCAGACGCTGGCCCCGTCTGCGCCGAGCATGCGCAGCGCCGTGAACCACGATTCGCGGGGCTTTCTCGAAGGAGAGATCGGGCGCCGGGAACTGCTCGGCTACCCGCCCTTTTCTTCGCTGATCAGGATCCAGATGGCGAAAGAATCGGAAGACGGTCTCGATATTGCCGCCGAGAAGGTCGCTGAACAGGTTTCTGAAGCATTGCCGGAGGCCGCATCCCTGCTCGGCCCGGCCCCGATGTTCAGGGCCAGGAACCGTTTCCGCAGGCGAATCTTGATCAAGTCGCCACAAAGGGAAGAGGCGATCTCCTCGGTTGGTGAGACGATCGAAAGACTGATTGCCGACAAGGTTTTCCGGGGCATTTCGCTCAGC
>CALEMO010000042.1 GCA_937910825.1 uncultured Solirubrobacterales bacterium
GTGATTTGGCACATGGGGCGACTGGCCGCCTTCGACATAGAAACCACAGGCACCGAGACCGAAGCGGATCGCATCGTGACCGCGGCGGTGACCATCGTCGGCGCCGGAGTCGACCGTGTCAGCATGACCTGGCTGGTTGATCCCGGGGTGCCGATCCCGGCCGAAGCGACCAAGGTCCACCGGATCACCGATGAGAGGGTGCGAAAAGAAGGCCTGCCTTCGGAGCAGGCGGTTGCGGAGATCACCGAATACCTGGCCGATATCGTGTGCGAGGGGATACCCCTGGTCGCCTTCAACGCCAGGTTCGACCTGACGATCCTGGACCGTGAAGCCAGGCGCCATGGTCAGGAAACGCTCAGTCAGATGATCGAAGGCAACCTGCCACTCCGGGTGATTGATCCTTACGTACTGGACCGCCACTTCAACCGGTTTCGCAAAGGCCGTCGCACCCTGAGCGTGCTCTGTGACGCCTACGGGATACCGCTTGACGATGCACATGCGGCAGATGCCGACGCTCTCGCTGCAGTCAGGCTGGCCTGGAAGCTCGGCGACACCCAGGCCGAACTCGCCGGTTACGACCTCGACGAGCTTCATCGGGCCCAGGTCGGCTGGGCCAAGAGCCAGGCTGAGTCGCTTGAAAAGTATTTCGCAGAGCAGGGCCGGCCCGAACGCATCGAGGGGGAATGGCCGCTCGTTTCGCATGAGCAGCAGGATCCCGTTTCCCTGCCCTAAGCAAGCGGCTTTTAGGCCTCAGCCCGGCCGATGCCGGGATCAGCGACAATCGCCCGGTGAGCGAGCCAAAAGACCAGCAGCGTAACTTGCTCGATGAGCTCGGTGGTCCGCAGGGAGTGGCCGACTCAAGCATTCCCGGCCTGCTTTTTGTAGCTGTCTATTCAATTTCTGCAGGAGAACTCAAGCTGGCCGCGATTTCAGCCGTAGCCCTTGGTGCCCTGATCGCGCTGATCAGGCTGGCAAGGGGAGAATCGGCGAAATACGCGCTCGGCGGCTTCATCGGAGTGGCAATCGCCGGGTTCATTGCGACCAGAACAGGTCGCGCCGAGGACTTCTTCCTTCCCGGCCTGCTTTTCAACGCGGGTTACGCGATCGCCTATGCGGTATCGATCATGGTCGGTTGGCCACTGGTCGGACTGCTGGTAGGACCCCTGACCGGCGAAGGCATGAGCTGGCGGCAGGATCCGGAGAAGGTCCGGCTCTTCAATCGGACGAGCTGGCTCTGGGTAGGGGTATTCGTGACCAGGCTGCTCGTGCAGCTTCCGCTTTACCTCAGCGGCGCGCTGCTTGCGCTGGGGATCGCCAAGACTGCGATGGGCCTGCCGATCTTCGCCCTGGCCCTGTGGCTCACCTATTTGATCCTCAAGAGGGGCGGAGTGGACATGAAGCGTTTGACCGGCTCCGAAAGCACCTGAAACGCGCGACAAGAAGGCGCGGCCGGAGAGTGGGGTACAATGCCCGGCCAACTTTGTCTCCGACTCCTTCCCCTCCAAAACACCGCCGCAATGCCAGGTCCCCAGGTGGCAATGGCCCCTCGGGCGCCAAATCCAAGGGCCCTGCCTCCGTGCGCCTGCGCCTTGAGGTGCCGAGCGGTGAATACCGCGACGATGCCTTCGAGATAATCGTCGAAGCTCACCGGCCAGCTGACGCCGGGACCTGGATCGATGTAAGCGAAGTCTGGAACGAAGACAAAGAGAGCTTCGGTTCCAGGGGCCGGATCGATACGACGCTCGGGGTCGGCATGGCGGCGGCCGCTTGGGCCCCGCTTAGACGACTGCTTGAGGAAGACGTGCCGGACCGTCTTGAGATCAGCGACGCAGAGGTGGGGGAGTTGCTTGACGGAGCAGCCGATCGGCTCGAAGGTTCCGGTGTGTCCGTCGCGCGGGCGCCCGACCTGAACCAGAGCCTTGAGGCACGTGTGGTGGTCGGATCAAGTGGAGGTCTGAGCCAGAGCGTGCCGGACGTATTCAATGACCAGGCGCTGCAGGGATTCTCCTGGCAGTTGTCTCTGGACGGTAAAGCCCTGAGCGGGGAAGAAGTCGAGACCATCGCGACATGTGCGCGGCCGGTGGCCTGGCTCAGGGGTCAATGGGTCCTGGTGCCACCGGTCCAGGCCGAGCGGGCCCGTAATCCGGACCTCAAGCCTCTTACCGCGATCGATGCTCTCAGTGTCGCCCTCACGGGAAGCACCGTGATTGATGGCCGAACGGTTGAAGTCCGCGCAAGCGGCTGGGTCGCGGCCCTTCGAGAGCAGATAACCGGGACCGACCAGGACGACATGATTCAGCCGCCGGAGACTCTCACTGCGACCTTGCGTGAGTACCAGGTGGAAGGCATGCGCTGGCTGAACCGGATGACTTCGCTCGGCCTGGGCGGCTGCCTTGCAGACGACATGGGCCTGGGCAAGACGGTGATGCTGATTGCCCTTCACCTCCACCGCGGCAAGAACCCGACGACGGCCGGGCCGACCCTGGTCGTATGCCCGGCCTCGCTACTCGGTAACTGGGAGCGGGAGATCCACCGCTTTGCCCCCGGTGAAACGGTAAGGCGTTACCACGGGGGCGGACGCACTCTCGAAGGAGTCGAAGACGGCTTCGTGCTGACCACCTACGGCACCATGCGCCTCGATGCCGACTACTTCGAATCGGTCCGCTGGGGACTGCTGGTAGCCGACGAAGCCCAGCATGTCAAGAACCCACGCTCGGCGGGAGCCAAAGCCCTGCGCACGATTCCAGCCCGCTCCAGGGTGGCCCTGACCGGTACCCCGGTGGAGAACAACCTCTCCGAACTCTGGGCGATTCTGGACTGGACCACACCAGGCCTGCTGGGCACTCACGCCGCCTTCCGCAAGAAGTGGGCTGATCCGATCGAACTTGAATTCAAAAAGAAGCAGACCGAACTGCTTTCGAAGCTGGTCCGGCCCTTTCTGCTGAGGCGAAAGAAGTCCGACCCCGGCATCGCCCCTGAGTTGCCGCCGAAGACGATCACTGATCAGCCGGTCGGCCTGACCGATGAGCAGATCAAGCTTTACGAAGGTGCGGTCAAGGAGAACATGCTTCAGATACGGACCAGCGACGGGATAAACCGCCGTGGCCTGGTGCTCAAGCTGCTGACATCGCTCAAGCAGATCTGCAACCACCCGGCGCAGTACCTGAAGGAAGAGGACAGCAAGCTGACCGACCGCTCCGGCAAGCTGGAATTGCTGGACGAACTCCTTGATACCATCCTGACGGAGGATGGGGCGGTGCTGGTTTTCACCCAGTACGTGGCGATGGCCAAGCTTCTGAAACGGCACCTCGACGAGCGTGAAATTGGCAACCAGTTGCTGCACGGAGGTACCGCAGTCGGCCAGAGGGAGAAAATGGTCGACCGATTCCAGGACGGCGAGACCTCGGTATTCCTGCTCTCGCTCAAGGCTGCGGGCACCGGCCTCAACCTGACCCGGGCAGATCACGTGATTCATTTCGACCGCTGGTGGAACCCGGCAGTGGAAGAGCAGGCGACCGACCGCGCGCACCGGATCGGGCAGACCAGGTCGGTCCAGGTTCATCGCATGATCGCTGAAGGAACGATCGAAGACCGCATAGCGTCCATTCACGAGTCGAAGCGTGAACTCGCGGATGCGATCGTCAGCTCCGGTGAATCGGCACTCACGGAACTCTCGAACGAGGACCTGGCGGATCTGGTGCAGCTGAGAAACGCCGGATGAATGACCTTCCCGCAGTGCCGGTACCGACTTCCATACACTGACCGGCCATGGACCTCACTTTCTCGACCGAAGAGCTGGAGTTCCGCGACGAGCTACGTGGCTGGCTCGAGGCCAATCTGCCCGGTGAAGAGCCACGCGGTGACGAAGACGCGATTTACGCATTCCGGACGGAGTGGCAGCGGACTCTTTATGACTCGGGATGGGCGGCGGTGCATTGGCCCCAGGAATATGGAGGCCGCGACGCGACGCTTATGCAGTCGGCGATCTTTTTCGAAGAGATGGGGCGAATCGGCGCTCCGCTCCCGGCAAACGTGCTGGGCCTGCTGCTTGCCGGTCCGACGATCATGGCCTGGGGAACGGATGAGCAGAAGGACCGCTACCTGACACCGATCCTCTCGGCCGAGGAGATTTGGTGCCAGGGCTTCAGTGAACCGGAAGCCGGATCTGACCTGGCCGCCGTAAAGACTCGCGCAGTCCGGGACGGTGACGACTGGGTCGTGACCGGCCAGAAAGTCTGGACCTCTGGCGCCCAGTATTCGAAGTGGTGCATGCTGGTCGCACGAACCGACCCCGACGCCGCGAAGCACAAAGGCCTTTCCTACTTTCTGATGGATATGGAGCAGGAAGAGGTCCAGGTTCGACCGTTGGTGCAGATCACCGGGGAAGCGGAATTCAACGAGCTTTTCATCGAAGAGGCGCGCATACCCCACGCGAACATGCTGGGTGAAGAAGGCAACGGCTGGATCGTCGCCCTGACAACCCTGATGAACGAGCGCTCCGGCCTCGGCTTCTTCCTGCAGGTCAGGCTGCGCCAGATGCTTGACCGACTGATCGCCGAAGCGGTAGCGAACGGCAAAATCGACGACCCGGTGATCAGCCAGAGCCTGGGTGACATGCTCGAGCGCACGGAAACGCTGCGCCTGACCGCCTACCGTGGCCTGAGCACGATCATGAAGTACGGCCAGCCCGGTCCGGAAGGCTCGCTGACCAAGTGGCTCTGGTCGGAGACCAACCAAATGATGACCCAGCTCGCCGTGGATATCGTCGGTCCGCAGGCACTCCACAGTGCCAACCCGTGGTCTTACGAACTGCTTCGAGCCAGGGGCAATTCGATCGAAGGTGGAACGACCGAAATCCTGAAGAACATCATCGCCGAGCGGGTACTCGGCCTCCCGAGGAAGTAGGCCGACTATGCAATTCGACTTCACAGAAGACCAGCACGAAATCAAGCGCACGGCCAAAGACCTGCTCGCCCAGCGCTCAACCTCCGAGAAGGTACGCACCGCCGCCGAGTCAGGGTCGTACGAGCAGTCGCTTTGGGCTGAACTTGCGGAACTGGGCTGGCCCGGCGTGGCCATTTCCGAGGATCATTCCGGCGGCGGGCTCGGCATCATCGAGCTCGCAACCCTGCTCGAAGAAGGCGGCTACGCACTTGCAAACTCGCCACTCCTGGCCAGCGCGGCATGTGCGATTGCGATCCAGGAGGCCGGTAGCGACGCTCAGAAAAAAGAGTGGCTGCCGAAGTTGGCCAGTGGTCAGGTAACCGGCTCCTTCGGGATTGCCGGGCAGACGTTTCCCGACCTGGTGGATGCGGCGATCACGGTTTCAGTTTCGCCAGACGGCTCATCGGCAACGCTGATCGACGTCTCTGCGGCCGAATGCAACGCGGTCGAGACGATTGATCCGACCCGGAGATACGGTGAATTCAGCGAGGCCGATCAGAGTGGGGAGGGGATGCCCGGCGACGGCGCCGCAGCCCTGGACATATCCACGGTTATCGTTTCTGCGGAACTCGTGGGGATCTGTCAGCGGGCACTCGATATGACGGTTGAATACGTCAAAGACCGCAAGCAGTTCGGCCGGCCGGTCGGCTCATTCCAGGCAGTCCAGCACCGCTGCGCGCAGATGCTGCTGAATACCGAGGCGGCGAGGTCTGTCACCTATTACGCAGCCTGGTCGGCCGACGCCGACCGCTCGCTGCTGCCCGAAGCATCGGCGCTCGCAAAGAGTTCAGCATCCAAAGCCGGGGTAGAGGTGACCGGATCGGCGATCCAGGCGCATGGAGGTATCGGATTCACATGGGAGGCCGACGTCCACTGGTTCTACAAACGGGCCCAGATGGACGCCGCCTGGCTCGGCGGTACAAAGACACACCGTGAGCGGCTGACCAGAATCGCGGCGGCTCAGGCCGCCTGATTCCGGTTTCCCGAATCCTCCAGCGACAGCAGGTCCCGCTTCATCGAAGAACCGCCGAGATATGAGCCCACCTGGCCATCGGCGCGAAGTACCCGGTGGCAAGGCACCACAATCGGCAGCGGATTGTTGGCCAGAGCGCTTCCGGCGGCCCTGACGGCCCTGGGACTGCCGGCTTCATCCGCCAGGTCAAAATACGAACGGGTCTCTCCATAAGGAATGCGTTCGGTCGCCAGCAGAACCTCGCGCCGGAAGCCATGGGCGAGACTCCAGTCCAGGCTCAGGTCAAACTTCCGGCGTCGGCCATCAAAATATTCGTCGAGCTGTCTGCGCGCAGATTCAGTATCGCTCCTCGGGACCCTGACGATGAGCGGCGACAGGTGCTTCGAAATGCCTTCCAGAACATGTTGTTCGTTTTCAGCGGCCAGGCCCACTCGCACGAGTCCCCGGCCGGACGCTGCGACCAGCAGGGGACCGAACGGTGAGTCGTGCATCTCATATGAGATCTCAACTAGCCCCTCGCCAATTGCCTTTTGTGCGAAGCGGTCCCGGACTTTTGCCCAGTCGCCGGGATCCCTGTCAGCGGCCCGGCCCAGTTCTCCTTCGATTTTTCGAGGCTCTTCAATCATCATGCTCTTTGGACGGACGGGAACCCGAGTTCGTGAGATTCACAGCCACGATTGCCTGTCTGCTCTCAACGTTTTCAGTCCTTCAAATACATTCCTGCGGGCGGCGGATTCGGAAATCTCCATTGCTTCGCCCACCTCACGGTGCGAGAGGCCACCTCTATGGCGCAGCATCACCGCAACAGCCTGTTTG
>CALEMO010000043.1 GCA_937910825.1 uncultured Solirubrobacterales bacterium
AATGGGTATGACTCGGCCACCTGCCTCAGCATCTCGCGCACGCAGTCTTCGACGAAACGCGGCTGCGAGTGTGCCTTCTCGACCACCGACAGCTCGTCCGGACGCTTCATCAGTTCGTAGATCTCGGAGCTCATCGAGCTCTCGACCAGGCCCAGCATATGCCGGGCATCGAGGTCAACCGCCGAGCCTTCGGCGCAGCCGATGTAAAGGGTCCCGATGCCGCGCTGGTTGTGTGTGGCGATCGGGACGAGGTCGATGATCTCCGCCACCTGTTCCGCCGAATACCCTTTTTCTTCGAGGCGACCCCGGGCGACGTCAGCGACCATCTCCTGAGCACAGGGGCAGGCGGTCATTCCCTGCGCCTGGACCCCGGTCACGGTGCGGGTTGAAGTTTCGGAGGCCACCGCAGTTCCGAGCAGCGTGTAGATCTGCTGGGTATCGATCCCGGATACGGGCGCCGGCACTGTCTCGGCGTACTTGGCCCTGACCGAAACTTCGGCGCGGATGCCTTTCTGCTTCACCCTGACCAGCTCGGCGACCTTTGCGGCGAGCTGCTCCGCCCGCATCGACTCTTTGGCGACGACGTCTTCGATCGCCTCGGCGACGTTTTCTTCGAAGCGGGACATGTGCACACCGGCCTGATCGGGGCCGAGGTCCACGTAGCACTCAAGTTCGGCGTGGTAGTGGCCGTATTCGCCGACGGAGAGCACCTTTTCGACTCCGGCGACCCCGACCCTGGACAGGCTCACACGGGTATCGGGGACCGACGCCTGCACGTCGATTCCGTTGGGGGAAAGCACAACATCTGAATTCATCGTCTGCTCGGTTTCTGGCTGGTTATCGCTCGACTGAACACAATCTTATCTGCCGCGCTCCGCCGGGTCGGATCTCACGCCGCCATTCATGCCGGTCCCTGTAATCTTCTGCCTCTGGGCAGACAGCTGGTTTTAAGGTCAAGAACTCAGGCTGGGGGGTGGATATGGAAGTCGAAAGTGAAGAACTCCGGGCATTGATCGTCACGGGACGCGGTCAGGGCTATCTGACCGCCGACGCCGTTGCTGCTGCCGTAGCCGACCTGAACGTCAATCGCGAGCAGGTCGAGGAACTCCACGCCCACCTCACCGAGCAGGGGATCGAAGTCATTTCCAAGGAGGACGCGACCGCCCGCAGTCCGGTCGAAGAGGTCGTAGCATCGACCCCGGTGGTCGAAGCGGTCGCCGATACCAACCTGGACTCGTTGAGGCTGTACCTGCGTTCGATCGGTCAGGTCGGACTTCTCAATGCCTCCCAGGAAGTGGAGCTTGCCAAACGCATCGAACGCGGTGACATGGAGGCGAAGCGGCAGATGGTCGAGGCCAACCTGCGGCTGGTCGTTTCGATCACCAAGAGCTACCTCGGACGTGGCCTCAGCTTCCTGGACCTGATTCAGGAGGGGTCGCTGGGCCTGATCCGTGCGGTGGAGAAGTTCGACTACCGGCGCGGTTACAAGTTTTCCACCTACGCCACCTGGTGGATCCGCCAGGCGGTGACCAGAGCGGTCGCCGAAAAGTCACGTTCGATCCGTATACCGGTCCACATGGTCGAGAAGCTCAACTCGGTGCACTTCGTCGAACGCCAGCTGGTGCAGGACCTGGGCCGGGAGCCCGAGCCCGGGGAGATCGCGGCAGAGCTTGGCTGGACCGTGCAGGAGGTGCGTGACGTCTGGCGGGTTTCCCAGACTCCGGTCTCGCTGGAAAAGCCGGTCGGTGAAGGAGAAGAGACCGAGCTCGTCGATCTGGTCAAGGACGAGAACGCGATGGAGCCGTTCGATGAAGCTTCGATGCATATGCGCAGCGAGGACGTGCGAAGGGTGCTCGATAGCCTGCCGGAGCGGGAAAGGCAGCTTCTGGTCATGCGCTACGGCCTCGGCGGCCTCAACCCGCGCACTCTCGAAGAATGCGGGGAGGCCTTCGGGGTCACCCGTGAGCGGGTGCGCCAGATCGAGACCAGCACCCTGAGAAAGATCAAGAACCTGCCCGAAGCCCAGGGACTTCGCGAAGCGGGCTGATAAACGGCCGGACGTCGTCCGGCGCTGCAGTGGCGGAGGTAGGATTCGAACCTACGTAGGCTGAGCCAACCGGTTTACAGCCGGTCTCCTTTAACCACTCGGACACTCCGCCAGCTGGTGGCGCAGTTTATTGAACGGCCCCTGAAAAGGAATACTGTGCGCGAATGAGTCGCGCCAGAGGTTTCGCTTCCGACAACTCCTCCGGAGCCCATCCGGCGATTCTGGCCGCCTTGGCCGGGGCCAATGAGGGTCACGTCACCTCCTATGGCGGCGATCCTGAGACCGCCCGTCTCGAAAAACTCTGCCGGGAAGAATTCGGACCCGAATCAGCGGTCTTCCCGATGATGAACGGCACCGGTGCCAACATCGCCGCGCTCCGGGCGATGGCCAGGCCCCACCAGGCGGTGATCTGCGCCGAAACGGCCCACCTCTCGATCGACGAGACGGCGGCGCCCGAGGCGATCGCCGGCCTCAAGCTGCTGACCGTGGCGACCCCGGACGGCAAGCTCACCCCGGAGCTGGCGGCGACCCGGCTGGCCGATCCGGATGACCTTCCCCACGTGGCCTGGCCGGCGGTGGTGTCGATCTCGCAGGTGACCGAGCTCGGCACGCTCTACACCCCCGCCGAGGTCGGGGCGCTCGCAGATTTCGCCCACGAAAACGGCCTGCTGCTCCACATGGACGGGTCAAGGCTGGCCAACGCCGCCGCGTCGCTGGAGGCAGGGCTGGCCGAAGTCAGCACCGACAACGGGGTGGACGTGCTCTGCCTTGGCGCCAACAAGAACGGCGCCGTGTTCGGCGAGGCGGTGGTGTTCCGTGACTCCAGCCTCACCTCGGGATTCGAGGTCCTGCGCAAGGGCTCACTTCAGCTCGCTTCGAAGATGAGGTTCGCCTCGGCCCAGCTGAATGCCCTGCTCGAAGGAGAGCTCTGGCAGGAACTGGCGCTCAACGCGAACTCGATGGCCGGCTCGATCTCCGAGGCGGCAGCCTGGATCGACGGGGTCGAGCTGGCTCAGGACTGTGAGGCCAACATCGTCTTTATCGCGCTCAAACTCGACCAGGCCCGCCGTTTCGCTGAACGATCTGCCCCGCATGTTCCGCTGCTGTTCGCGCTTGGTGATGTCGGCCTGATCAGGCTCGTCGCTTCATGGGATACCCAGGTGGAAGACGTCGACTACCTGCTGACCGAGTTGCGCGCCGCAATGGCCTGAATCCCTTGACCGAGCCCCTCGGCCGAGGCCGTAGGCGCGGTTTTCGGGTCGATCGTCACCCGAACAAGGTGTCGATCGCCCCGAAAATCCCGGAACGAGGTCAGGTTGCGTCCGGATTCGCCCCGGGAATTTCGAAGCGGGTTGAGGCGGCGTCCGGATTCAGTCGATCAGGTCGCGTTCGGCTGCCCAGCGGCTGAGCTCGTGCCGGGTCGAAAGCTGGAGCTTCCTCAGCACCGAACTGGCGTGGGCCTCGACCGT
>CALEMO010000044.1 GCA_937910825.1 uncultured Solirubrobacterales bacterium
CTTGAAGAAGCTCTGGCCGATGATGAGGTCATTCCCGGGGACCCCGAAGAGCCGATCGAGCCGGCCGAAGTCGAGCTCTCTGGCGGTGGTATCGCCGATCTTGAGCAAGGCCCGATCGCGGTTGAGCTCTATGGCGGCTGGGCGGCGACCGACGGCCGGACCGTGGTCGGCGGGGAAGACGACTCCGCGGGCTTCATAGATGCGATTGCCGGCAGGCCGCTGATCGGTCACGACATCAAGGCGATCGAGGGCCGCAACGGCCTCCTGGCTGCGCTTGAAGCAACCGAAGCGGGTCCCGTGATTCATCACGATACGGTCGTTGCCGCCTACCTGCTCGAGCCGACCAGACGAAGCTACGCCCTTGACGAGCTTGCCATCCAGGCAGGGCTCGCACCATCCGGTCTCGATGACGAGGATGGGCAGATGACCCTGGTCACGGAGGTCGAGGACGGCTCTGCAGCTTCGATTGCTCCCGAGATCGCGGCTACCGTCTGGAACCTCTCCGAGGTCCAGCGGCCCCAGCTCGAAGAGCAGGACCTGATGCCCCTCTTCGAGGACGTCGAGCAGCCGCTGATTCGAGTTCTGGCTGCGATGGAGCGGATCGGCCTGAAGCTCGACGTCGAGAAGGTCGATCAGATGAAGTCCGGAATGAGCGAGCGGATCGCCGAACTGGAAACTGAAATCCACCGGCATGCGGGCAGGGAATTCACGATCGGCTCTCCGCAACAGGTCGGACAGGTGCTTTTTGAAGAGTTGGGCCTCTCACGCAAGCGGCGCGGCAAGACCGGTGTTTCAACCGATGCCCGGGTGCTCGCCCAGATTCGCGACGAGCACGAGATCGTCGGTCTGATCGAACAGTGGCGTGAGCTCAGCAAGCTAAAGAACACCTACCTTGACCCGCTGCCGAAAGAAATTGACTCGGCAACCGGCCGGGTCCATACGACCTTCATCCAGACTGCGGCGCCCACTGGACGGCTCTCGAGTATCCAGCCGAACCTGCAGAGCATCCCGATCCGGACTGACGTCGGCCGGCCGCTGCGTGGCTGTTTCGTGGCCGAGTCCGGCAACCTCCTGGTTTCGGCTGACTACAGCCAGGTAGAGCTGCGCGTGCTGGCCCATATGGCTGATGAACCTGTGCTCAAGGGTTTCTTCCTTGCCGGTGAAGACGTGCACCGCGCCACCGCGGCCCAGGTGTTCGGCATAGAACCGGCCGATGTCGACGACTCCCAGCGCTCAAAGGCGAAGATGGTCAACTTCGGCATCGTCTACGGGCTGACCGGTTTCGGCCTGGCCGACCGGTTGAACATTCCCCGCTCCGAAGGTGATGAATTTGTCAAGCG
>CALEMO010000045.1 GCA_937910825.1 uncultured Solirubrobacterales bacterium
AGTCGCTCAAGCAGGCGGGAATCCTGATCCTGGGTTCGACCATGGTCATCTTCGGCCTGGTCTTCACGATCGGCCTGACCTGTGGCATCGAAGGTGCGTACTTCAACCGCTCGGTCGGTGCTCCCGCATATGCGGGCGTTTTCGCCGCCTGGTGTGACCTGCGTGAGGCGATCCCTTATGCCTTCGGCTACATGATGGCGGCCAAGGTCGGTACCGGAATCGTCGCCGAGCTCGGCGCGATGCGGATCTCCGACGAAATCGACGCCCTCGAAGTGATGGGCGTGCCGCCAGTCACCTTCCTCGCCGCGACCCGCCTGCTCGGCGCCTGGATGACCCTGCCTTTCATGTACATGGCGGCGATCGGCGTCGGCTTCCTCGCCTCCTACATCGCGGTAGTCGAGCAGATCGGCGACGTTTCTTCCGGTGGCTACCTGTTGATTTTCTGGGCGTTCCAGAACCCGCCCGACCTACTCTTTTCAGTGATCAAAGCCATGACCATGGCGACCGCGATCGTGCTCGTGGGCTGCTACTACGGTTATACGGCTTCGGGGGGACCGGTCGGCGTGGGAACTGCCACGGCCAAATCCATGGTTCTCAATATTGTCTTAGTTCACATCATCGGAATGTTGGGGACCCTGGTTTTCTGGGGCGCCAACCCGCGAGCACCGATAGGAGGGTGACGACTTGAGCCAGCAAGACGATTCCAGTCAGGAACAGCCGATCAACGGTCCCGGCAACGAAGGGGGCGAGTCACCTGAGGTCGAGGCAGCGGAAGAGAACGTCGGCGTGGCTTCCGAGCTCGCCAGTGAGCTCGAGGCCGAAGACGAAACTGCTGCTGCCGGTGCGGCGGTGATCAACGAGCCGCCTCCATCCGAAGGCAGTGAATTCGTCGCTGAAGACGGTGCTGTGCTTTTCCGGGATTTCGTCCTGCCGGGAGTCCACCCGGGCGATAACGACCCTTACAAGTGGCATACGGGTAAGAAGGACGACACCGGTGGCACCCCGGCGATCGAGATCAAGGACGTGGTCAAGCAGTTCGGCCGCGCCAGGATCCTCAACGGCCTCAGCCTCGACCTTCCCGACGACCAGATCTCGATGGTGCTCGGCCCCTCGGGCACCGGCAAGAGCGTGCTGATCAAGCACATCGTCGGCCTGCTCTACCCCGACTCGGGAGACGTCATCGTCAAGGGCGATTCGGTGCCCGACCTGAGCGACGATGACCTGTTCGACATGCGCAAGAAGTTCGGCCTGCTTTTCCAGGACGGAGCGCTGTTCGGATCGATGAACATTTTCGACAACGTAGCTTTCCCTCTGCGCCAGCACACCGACAAGGCTGAGGCGGAGATCGAAGACATCTGTGCCCAGCGTCTCAGTGAAGTCGGCCTCGGCGAGGCCCACTACAAGATGCCGAATGAGCTTTCCGGTGGCATGCGTAAACGCGCCGGCTTCGCCCGGGCGCTCGTGCTCGACCCCGAAATCGTGATGTTCGACGAACCGGATTCGGGTCTCGACCCGGTCCGCACGGCCCTCCTCTGCGAGCTGATCAAGGAAGTTCACGCAGAGAGTGGAGGCTGTTATCTGGTGATCAGCCACGACCTTGGCACCGCCCGTCGCATCGCCGACTTCATTGCGGTTCTCTGGAAGGGCAAGATCGTCGAGAGCGGACCCAAAGAAAGGCTTTTCGAGTCAGAGAATGAGTTCGTTCATCAGTTCCTGCGGGCTGACGTAACCGGCCCGCTGGCGATGGATTGAGCCGGAGAACTCGGGGGGATTTCTTTGGAGCCGCCGCCGCCGGAATAGCCCGGCGGCCCTGGTTCTCTCTCGGCCCCGGTCTGCTGATCGCCCTGGTGGCCGTGGTTGCGGCCACGGGTATGGACACCCAGAAGGTCACCGACGCGATCTTCGACCGCAACTCTGACGCCTATGTGAATACCAGCCGTGCTGATCGCGACTTCGGGGATGACCCCGTGGTGATCGTGGCCGACGGCGACCTCGACCGGATCCTCGACTCGGGAAATATCGAGCGGCTGAACGTGCTCGAGCAATGCGTCGCCGGCGGAATCAGCCGTGGCCGTGGCGAGCTTTTCAAGATCTGCGAGCGCATCAACGAGATCGATCCGGTTGAAGTTACCACCGGCCCCGCCACCTTCCTCGGCCGGGCAGTGAACGGCATCACTTCAGTCTACGAGCGGCAACTCAAGCGCCTTCAGGACCTGCCGCAAGGCACGGCTCGCGCTGCCCGGGTGAATCAGGAAGTGCTGGCCCTGGCGGCCCAGATCGTCTCCCGTTACGGCCTGACCTCGTTGCCGAGTCTCGACGACCCGGCATTCATTAGCCAGGTCGTCTACGGAGACGGCGGATCGAGGGCCGGCCCCAAGCCGCGGCTCTCCTACCTGTTCCCGAATTCACATTCGGCGCAGGTCGTGATCCGGCTGAAAAGCGATCTGAGCGACGGGCAGCGCTCGGAAACGATCAACCTGATCAAGCAGGCCGCTGCCGACGAGTCGACCCGCCTGAAGGGGGCGCAGTACATAGTCTCGGGCTCGCCGGTGGTTTTCGAGGGGCTTTCTGAGGCACTTCAGCGCGGCGTGCTGCTGCTTGCGATCGTCGCCCTGTTGCTGATGTCGATCGCTCTGGCTCTTGTATTCGGTTCGGTCTGGAGGCTGCTGCCACTGCTTCTGGCGCTGGCTGCCATAGCCGTATTCTTCGGGTTGCTCAGGGTCTTCGGTGGCTCCTTCTCGCTGGCCTCTCTGGGGGTCGCGCCGATCCTGATCGGGCTCACGGTGGATTATGCGGTGCAGATCCAGGCCCGCTTCGATGAAGCCGACCACCAGCTCTCGCCATCAGAAGGGGCACGCATCGCAGCCCGCGGTGGCGTGCCGATGATCGCCGCGGCCTGCCTCGCCAGCGCGGTCGGATTCGCATCGCTGATCGTCTCCCCGGTGCCGCTGATCTCGGAATTCGGTGTGCTGCTCGCCGCCGGAGTGCTGACCTGCCTGTCGGTTGTTTTCGTGCTCGGCTTCGCCGCGCTGTCACTGCGCGGCCCCGGCCTCTGGCGGCCGGTCGTGTCGGAGCGTTTTCGCGTTTTCGCGAGCCTGCGCCACGGCGTCAAGTCGATCCTGGCCCTGGCCCTGGTGGCTCCGGGAAGGGTCCTGCTGATCAGCGCGCTGATCGCGGCCTGCGGCTGGGCGGCCGGCACTCAGGGCCGGCCGGCGACAGAGATCGGCCAGTTGCTGCCGTCGCGGACAGATGCGGCCCGTGACCTCGACCGGGTTCAGGAGGTCACCGGAACCGACGGTGAGATCGATCTGATCGTGCGCGCCGATGATGTGACCGACCCGGAGGTGGTCGCCTGGATGGACGAGGTCCGAACCAGCGCTCTTGCCAGGGCCGGCTACCGAGCCGATGATCCGAGCTGCGTTGACGCACAGCTTTGTCCCGGGCCGGCGATCACCGACTTCGTCGGTGACGGCGGCGGCATGAACGCCGCTCAGATCAGGAGCGGCCTGAAGAACCTGCCGCTGAACGAGCGCCAGGCGATAATCGGCGGCGGGCTGGTTGAGGATGGCGCGCCGGTGGTGACCAAGATTCCGTTCGCGATTCGCGCCGGATCGGTCGATCGCCAACGCCAGGTGATTGACGACATCGAGGCCGCGATCGACGGGTCGCGGCGTGGCCAGGGGCCTCCGGAGGGGACCAGCGTGGAGCTCACCGGACTGCCGGTCGTGATCACTACGACGGTGGAAGACCTCGCCGATTCCAGGTACCTGCTGATCGGCCTGGCTCTGCTCGGCGTCGGGCTGACCCTGCTTCTGGTCTACCGCTCGATCCGTCGCGCCCTGGTACCGCTGGTTCCGATCGTGGTTGCCGGGGGCTGGTCGGCACTGATCGTGGCGACTTTCGACATTGCGCTGAACCCGCTATCGGCTGTGCTCGCCGTCCTGGTCATCGCGATCGCGACTGAATTCTCGGTGATCCTGACCGGGCGCTACTTCCAGGAACGCGAGCTTGGTTCGAGTACGGCCGAAGCGTTGCGCTTCACCTACGGTCGCACCGGAATGGCGATCGCCGCATCGGCGATCACCGCAATCGCCGGCTTTGCCGCTCTGATAACCAGCGACGTCCAGATGCTGAGGGATTTCGGCCTGGTCGCTGTGGTTGATCTCGGCGTCGCCCTGCTGGGCGTTTCGGTCGTGCTGCCCGCCGTGCTCGCCTGGCAGGAGGACCGGTGAAAGACGAGCCGGACTCCGAGGGGCCGGACCCCGAACGGCGGGCCAAGCCTTTCAACTACAGCGTAGTGGTCGGGATCGTTTTTGTTCTGGTCATCGCCGTGGCCGCCATAAACGCGCTCAGGACCACGGACTCGGGAACGGTCGGCCTCGGTGACGTGCTGCTGGGGGAGAAAGTCAAGCCGTTCGCGGTGCCGATCGCGACATCGCACCTTGAAGGTGATGCGAACGTCGACCCCAAGCAGGCCTGCTTGGTTGAAGGGCGAGGGGTCTTGCGAATCTGTGACTACTTCGACCGGCCGCTGGTCATGTCCTGGTGGTTCACCAAGGGGGCCTCCGGTTGTATCGCCCAGCAGGACATATTCGACGACGTCGCCGCCAAGTACAAGGACAGGGCCGGCTTCGTTTCGATCAACGTCCGAGATAGCCGCGACCGCCTTCGGCAGTTGATCGAGGAGCACGACTGGAAAGTGAAAGTGGGCCACGACGCGGACGGCGCCGCGTCGAATATTTACCGGATCGGCGGCTGCCCGACCTTTCTGTTCGTCAGGCCGGGTGGTGTGCTCGAGCACGCGGAAATTGGCGACCGCTCGTTCGAAGAGCTTGATTCACAGGTACGCTCCTTCCTGAATTCGGATGGCAAAAAAGTCAAAACGGGTTAATCCCGGGACAAAGATTGAAGTACCGCCCGCTCCCTGGGGGTCTTTCCCTCTGGTCGAGCTCGCTGTGCTGGCCGGACTGATCCTGATCGCCCTGGGGGCAATCACCAGCAACCCGACCCAGCTCGTGATCGGTCTCGGGCTTGGTTCGCTCGGCGGCCTCGAAGTATCGATTCGCGAGCATTTCGCCGGCTACCGCTCACATACCACCCTGCTTGCGGGGGTGGTCTTCGTGGTGGCGACTGCGGTGGCCGCCTTCGTTGCCGAACTAGTGCTCTGGGTCTGCCTGGCCACCGGTATCGCTTTCGGTGTCGTCGCCTGGATATTGATCAGACGGGCCTTCGAAAAGGCTTCCGGCGGTCTGACCTACAAGCTGCGCTGAGCGACCAGACGACGGCCCCGGCATCTGCCGGAACCGACGTCCTGCTGACTCGCTCCAGTCCCCCGGGTCGCTAGTGGGGGCGGAGCTGGCCGACCAAGAGCATGCGTTGGCGCTCGGTCAAAGTATCGAGGCGTTTGTTCTCGCTAAGTCCGACTGAAGCGAGAAGTTTCCGGGTCCGGGTGCGGCCCCATCTGGACTGGCTGCGAAGCAGCTCAGAGAGGGTCATGCTCTCGGTTTGCCACGGACATTCTGAAATGACTTTGGTAATCGGAAGCTCGCCACTTGCGATTGAGCGCTTCAGTGCCGCTCGGGCCAAACGAACCCTGTTCGCCCTCTCCAGAGCCTGCAGATGCTGTGGGACGCCGGGGCTGACTGTCGAGTCTGAAGCGGCAGTGGCAATAGATTCCACGGGCTGTCCTCCCTTCCTAGGATCGATCGTTGTTTACTGGCTGGGATCGAACCATTTCCGCGAAAGCAGCTTCCACGGGGTCCTATCCCTTTTCGTCCGGACTCTCTCCATGAGTGGTTTCGGACGTTGAAAACAACCTATGCGCTGGCTCCTCGCAGGTCAATGGCCAATCGAGCAAAAGGTCGCTAAGAGCAGGATATAAATTCAGCCGACTGGTCAGGCGGGCGGCAAGTCTTCGAAATCGGCGAGAACCTTTTCGAAGATCGCGAGCGCCTTGTCGAGCTGGTGCTTTTCATGGGTCGCCATCAGACTGGTCCTGAGCAGGGCTGCTCCCGGCGGCACGGCAGGATGGATCGCCACGTTCGTATAGACGCCGGCCGTGAAGAGGGCCTTCCAAAGGAGGATCGCCTTCCAGTCGTCGCCGATCACTACTGGCACCACGGGTGTGGTGGCGACGGATCCGTCGGGCATCAGCCCGGGCTCGATCACCTTCAACCCGATCGACTTGAGCCCTTCGCGAAGGTAGTCCGCGTTGTCGAGCAGGCGTGCGTAAAGAGCGGGACCTTCGGCCTGGCAGATCTTCACGGCCTCCAGAGCCGCACCGACCGATGCCGGCACGCCGGAGGCGCTGAAGATGAAAGACCGCGAACTGATCCGCAGAAATTCGACTACTTCCGAACTGCCGGCGATGAACCCGCCACAGGATGCGAGGCTCTTGGAGAAGGTGCCCATGCGCAGGTCGACCTGATCTTCCAGCCCGAAGAGTTCCGTCGCACCGGCACCGCGCTGGCCGAGCACCCCGACACCATGCGCTTCGTCGACCATCAGCCGCGCCCCGTAGTGGCTGGATAGCTCGCTCACCCGCGGAAGGTCACAGAGATCACCCTCCATCGAATACACACCGTCAACCACGACCAGGACACCACCGCCGTCGCCGCCCGCCCGCTTGAGCATCTTCTCCAGCTTGTCTGTCTGGTTGTGGCGGAACGGCCGCAGCTTCGCCCCTGAAAGCTTGCAGCCGTCGAGAATCGAAGCGTGATCGCCCGAGTCGGCGATCACCGTGTCCTCGGGCCCGAGAATCGCCTGGAGGCAGCCGACGTTCGACTGGTAGCCGGTGGAAAAGACGATCGCATCCTCGGTATTCATGAAGCTGGCGAGGCGTTCTTCGAGCTCGACGTGAAGCGGAGTGGTGCCATTGAGCAGCCTTGATCCGGTGACTCCGGTCCCGTAGCTGTCAAGTGCATCCCGAGCCGCCTGCTTGACCCGCTGGTCGCCGGTCAGGCCGAGGTAGTTGTTCGACCCGAGCATGATCGTCTCGCGGCCTTCCATCTCGACCACCGGACCGGCCTGCGAGGTGAGCAGGCGGAAATAGGGGTTGAGGTCGGCTTCGTTAGCCGCCTTGAGGATTTCACGCCGCTCGTGGTTGTGGACCTTTTCGAAGAGGTCGATCGGGGCGGTTGTGCTCTGGCTCATACAAACAGTCTGACAAAAGCGGGCACTTCCATGGGTCGATCAGCCCTGGTTTCGTCTATACATGAGCTTTGATGAGCAATAAAGGCGCTGGTTCAAAGGAAAACGGGATCGAGGTTGAAGGCCTCGTCCGGGAATTCAAGAATGGTCCGAGGGCTGTCGACGGTATTGATCTCGTAGTCGAACCGGGTGAGATCTACGGTTTTCTGGGACCGAACGGGGCCGGAAAATCGACCACGGTTCACATGCTGACCACGCTGCTGCCGCCGACCGCCGGCAGCGCCCGGGTTGCCGGGCTCGATGTGGCGACCCAGGGTCCGCAGGTCCGCGAGGTGATCGGGGCTGCGCTCCAGGAAGCGGCGCTCGACCCGCATCTGACAGCGCGTGAACACATGAAACTGCAGACTTCCCTTCACGGCATGGACCGGGCCGAGCGGCACCAGCGCGGCGAGGAGTTGATCGAGCGTGTAGGCCTCACCGAGGCAGCTGAACGCCGGGTGGGTGACTTCTCAGGGGGGATGAAGCGGCGGCTGGACCTCGCCCTCGCCCTGGTACATCGTCCGAGAGTGCTTTTCCTCGACGAGCCGACCACCGGACTCGATCCGCAGAGCCGCGCGTCGCTCTGGTCTGAGGTGACCAGGCTTTCGAGCGAAGACGGAGTCACCGTATTTCTGACCACCCAGTACCTGGAAGAGGCCGATCAGCTTGCCAACCGGGTGGGCATTATCGACGACGGACGCATCGCTGCGGAAGGCACCCCGGCCGAGCTGAAAGCGGCGATCGGCAGGCCCAGCGTTGAAGTCACGCCATCTGACGGCGCCCGCATAGCTGACGCGCAGGGGATTCTGGCCGACTTCGGAGCGCCGGTTCCGGCGTCGGGCGAAACGATCGGGATCCGCCTCAATGCAGGCATCGACGGCTTGGTCGGCATAGTCAGGGCATTTGATACGGCCGACATCGAGCTGGCGAGCCTGGTCCTCAACGAACCCACTCTCGACGACGTATTCCTTGCCAAGACGGGTCACCATCTCGAGGGAGCCTCGGAAAGCGAAAGCGCTGAGATGCCCCTGCCAGAAACCCAGAACAGCCGCGCGTGAGCACCGCGGTCGCGACCGCCGGCACTGCTGGCGGTTCAATCCTTTCCGTTCAGGTTGCGGCGATGGCCGCCCGCTCCGTTGTCCGGCTGCTGCGCCAGCCGGCAGCGATCATCCCCAGTGTCATCTTTCCGCTCTTCCTGCTCGGGGTGAATGTCGGCGGCCTCAATTCGGCAACCCAGATTCCGGGTTTTCCGACCGATTCCTACATAACCTTTGCGCTCGGTTTCACCTTCATCCAGGCCGCCATCTTTTCGACCATGAACGCCGGGCAGGGCCTCGCGCAGGACATCGAGAACGGATTCTTCAGCCGCCTGCTGCTGACCCCGATGAGGCCGACCGCGTTGATGGCCGGCCAGCTCGCCGGACTGGTTCTGCTCGGACAGTTCCAGGCGCTGCTCTACCTTGCCGTGGGGCTTGCCGCCGGAGCAGACTTCGCCGCCGGCGTCGGTGGGTATTTCGTGCTTGCCGCGCTGGTTTCGATCATTTCGGTCGGCTTCGGCGGAATCGGCCTGATCATGGCTATCCGCACCGGTTCGGGTGAAGCGGTGCAGGGCATGTTCCCCCTGATGTTCGTCCTGCTTTTCTTCAGCTCGATGGCCATGCCCCGAGATCTGATCGAGCAGGACTGGTACCGGACGATCGCCACGATCAACCCGATCAGCTACCTGATCGAGGCGATCCGCAGCCTGATGATCACTGGCTGGGATCCAGAGGCGCTGGCGCTGGGCTTCGGCATAGCCATCGTCCTGGCGATCGCTTCGATCAGCCTGGCGGCGGCTTCGCTAAAAGGCAGGATGCTGAAGTGATCCGGCCCTACTTTTCTTCGGCCTGGGCGGTCGCCTGGCGCTACCTGCACAACCTCTATACGAAGCCGGCGGTTTTCATTCCGTCGCTTCTGTTCCCGCTCTTTTTCCTGGCTGCTTTCGCGGGCGGGCTCTCGGTCGTCGGGAAAGCGCCTGGCTTCGGCTACTACGACTTCACCGCCTTCCAGTTCTGCTTCGTCCTGATCCAGGCCTCGACCCTGGCCGGCGTCTTCGCCGGTTTCTCGATCGCAGCGGATTTCGAGCAGGGGATGGGACGTCGGATGATGCTCGCGACTATCCACCGCAGCTCGATCGTCGTCGGCTTCGCGATCGGAGCAGCCTCACGCCTGCTGCTCACCTGGGTGGTGGTGACCGGGGTCGCCCTGCTCGGCGGCATGTCGGTCGCCGGAAGTGGCATCAACCTGGCCGGCATGTTCAGCCTCGCCCTGCTGGGCAACATCGCCGCCCTGCTCTTTTCGGCCGGCATCGCCCTGCGCTTCCGCTCGCTTCAGGCCGGGCCACTGATGCAGATGCCGGTTTTCATCATCCTCTTCCTGGCGCCTGTTTACGTGCCGCAGAACCTGCTTACCGGCTGGATCGAACCAGCCGCATCAGTCAATCCCGTAACCGCCCTGCTGAACGCGGCCCGCAGCCTGATGGCTGGCGAGCCGACCGGCCTGCTGGCGGCCTATGGCGTGGCGGCCGGCATGATCCTCGTGATGGCCGTCTGGGCGATCAAGGGCCTGAGGAGCGCCGAGACAGCGGGTTAGCCTGGCGGCCGGGCCTTCAGGCCCTCGAGCAGGCTGATCAGTGGCCCTTCGACTTCGACACGGGTGGCCGCCGGGTCCTCGGAGTTGGCGATCATCATCCCCGCCTCGATCATCGCACCGAGCAGAAGATGGGCCAGGGGCAGCACCGGCTGCCGCGGGAAAGTGCCGTCTTCCATACCGGCCTCCAGCGCAGCCATGACCAGGCCAAGGCTGTAGCGAATGTCGATTTCGCGCCATTTCTGCCAGCCGAGCGCTGACGGTGCGTCAACCATTCCGATCCTCGAAATCTCCGGGTCGGTGCATACGTCGAGAAAGGCGAGTGTGCCGGTGTGCAGTACGTCGGTCGCGTCTTGCGCGTCGGCCATGCGCTCGGCGATCTCGGCGATCACTTCGGCCTCGACTTCTTCGAAGACCTGCTCGAAGAGGTTCTTCTTGCCGTCGAAGTGGTGGTAGAGCGCACCTCGGGTGACGCCCGCCCGGCGCACTATCTCTTCTGCGCTGGTGCCGGCATATCCGCGCTCGGCGAAAAGTGTCCGGGCAACCTCGACCAGCCTGGCTCTGGTCTGCTCACCCTGTTCGATCTTCCCGGTAGCGGCTTTCAACCAGACGATCCTAGCGTCGAATAGACATACATACTGTATGTATGTTACCGTAAAACGAAGCGAACAGGAAACGGAGAGCCCTCATGGCGACAGAAGAAACAGATCCCTCAGCATGGCGAGACCCCGTACTTGGACCGGCCAGAAAGCTTGACCTGCCGGGCGGCAGCATCCTCTGCCACGACGTCGGTTCGGGCCCGGTGATCGTCTTCCTACATGGCCTGCTGGTGAATGCAAATCTCTGGAGAAAGCTCGTCGCGCTGCTCAAGGATGACTTCCGCTGTGTAGTGCCTGACCTTCCGATCGGCAGCCATCTGCTGCCGCTTCCCGATGACGCCGGCAACGGCCCGCACTCGGTCGCCGAGCTGGCTGCCGACCTGATCGAGCAACTCGACCTTGAGGACGTCACAATCGTCGGCAACGATTCCGGAGGTGCCA
>CALEMO010000046.1 GCA_937910825.1 uncultured Solirubrobacterales bacterium
CCGCCATGTCCAGCTTCACCACGATCGGCCCCGGTCGCCTCGCAGAATGCGTCGAGCAGTTCGTCGCCGCCGCGCATCCAGCAGGAAATGTTGGTGCAGACGAGCACCTGGCTGGTTCCCGCCGGCTCCAGTCGGAGCAGGTCGTAGAAGCTCGCGACCGATTCAAGGTAGGCCGGGGTCACGCCCATGACCGCGGCAGCCTGCAAAATACCCTGCGGGGTACACCAGCCGTAGTGGTGCTGGACGGCCCAGAGCGCGGGAATCGACGATGACTTGTGCAGACTGTCCTTCGAATCCTTGTCCGGATAGCGGTCGACGATCTCCTCGATTTGCCGGCGCAATTCATCGGGACAGTTGACGTCGGCCAGCTCGGGGATCTCTTCAGGAACACCGAGTGGTTCGCGGCCGGTCGTATTCGCTTCATCGACGGGAAGACCGAGGCCGACGAAGTCATCAAGTGGTGTGAACTTGTCCATGGCCGCCGTTACCTGTCGATTCCGCCGAGGATCGGGTCGAGCATGGCCAGGGTCTGGATCAGGTCGGCCACGTATTCGCCGATCGACATGTCCCTGAGCGACTGGAGGTTGACGAACGACGGCTCTCGAAAATGGACCCGGGCGGGCTTCGAAGATCCGTCAGCGAGGATGAAACAGCCGAGCTCGCCGCGCGGCGACTCGACCGGGTTGTAGATCTCGCCGGGGGCAACCCTGAAGCCTTCCGTCACCAGCTTGAAATGGTGGATCAGCGATTCCATCGAGGTCGAAAGCTCAGCCCTCGGTGGCAATACGTACTTGCGGTCGTTCGCCAGCCACGGACCCTCAGGCATGCCGTCGAGGCATTGTTCGATGATCTTCAGCGACTCCCGCATTTCGGTCAGCCGGACGCGGTAGCGGTCGTAGCCGTCACCGACCGTGCCGACCGGAACATCGAACTCGATCTCGGGATAGACGAGGTAGCCCTCTTCCTTGCGCAGGTCCCAGGCATCGCCCGAGGCGCGCAGCAGGGGTCCGGTGACACCCAGATCGAGCAGGCGCTGGCGTTCGACGATACCTACGCCCTTGGTTCGGTGGAGGAAAATCTCGTTGCGGTCAAGCAATGATTCGTACTGGCCGATGCCGATTTTCATCGTTTCGATCAGCTCCCGGACCTTCTTTTCGAAGCCGGCGGGTATGTCTTCAGCCACGCCACCGATCTGGAAGTAGCGGGTATGCATGCGCTGCCCGGTCGACATCTCGAAGACGTCAAGGACCCGGTCGCGATCACGGAAGCAATAGAAGTAGACGCCCATCGCGCCGAGGTCAAGTGCGCTCGTTCCGAGCCAGACGAGATGGGAATGGAGGCGGTTCAGCTCGAGGTGAAGCACCCTCAGGTACTGCGCTCGACGGGGAATCTCGAGGCCGACCAGCTTCTCGACTGCGCCGACGTAAGACTCCATGTTCGAGAAGTAGCCGAGGTAGTCCATGCGCTCGACGAACGGAATGACCTTCCAGTAGTTCATGGTCTCGCAGGACTTCTCGATCCCGGTGTGGACGTAGCCGACCACCGGCTTCAGGTCCTTGACCACCTCGCCTTCGAGGTCGACGATCAACCGCAGCACGCCGTGAGTCGCCGGATGGTGCGGACCCATGTTGACGGTCATCATTTCCTGCTCCGGAGCGAGCTCTACCGAAGCACCCGGCAGCCTCTCCTCGAGCGTCGACTTGAGGTCGGAGACAGTCACTTCTTCGTCGCGCAGCGCTTCTTCCACCGGACTCAAGCCTTCGGGCGGGGGCATTATTGCCACCAGCCCGGGTTGCTGACTTCGTCCTTGGTGAAAATGACGGGCTCGCCGCCGACCGGGAAGTCGCGCCTCTGCGGCCAGCCGACATAGTCCTCGGGCATCAGGATCCGGCGCAGGTCCGGATGGCCATCGAAGTGGATGCCGAAGAAGTCGAAGACTTCGCGTTCCTGGAAGTCGGCGGTCGGATAGAGGTGAACGCAGGAGTCGATGCGAGGCATCTCGACTCCTTCGGGGCTTAACGCCGTGGGGACCGGCGCATCGGTCCCGTTGGCGGATGGATCGGGTGTCGCACTCGGAGCCGTAGTCCCGGCGGAGACTGTGACACCCGATTCGTCCGCAGCAGCTGGGTCAGCCAGGAGGGCCTTTATCCTCAGCCGTTCGTACCTCTCGCGGTTGAGCAGTTCGTAGTGCACGGCAAATCGGGGGGTATTTGGCAGGTAGTCAACGCCGTGAACTGAATCGAGGAAGGTGTATTCCTGGCCCGGCGTATCTTTCAGCCAGCCGAGCACGGCAAGGATCTTGGTTGAATCGACGATCAGCGCGGCCTGCTCGCGATCGAAACTCGTATCGATGACCGCCCCCGGCTCGCTCCGGTTGATTTCGGCCAGGATCAGCTCAAGTCCCGGAGCATCAGGCACCAAGGACCCCCCGGGCTTTTTCGTAGGCCTCGTTGGCCTCTTCAGAAGGCTTTGAGCCGGGTCCGCCGCGGGCCCATTCTTCTGTGCCATGAGCGTTGTAGCGCGAGCGCCAACCCTGCTCGGGATTTCCACGGATCTTTTCCTGAAGCTTGTTGAAGGCGTAGATAAGGGCCTCGGGACGTGGCGGGCAGCCAGGCACGTGAACGTCCACAGGCATGAACTTATCGGCGCCCTGAACGACCGCATAGTTTGAGAACATGCCGCCGCTCGATGAGCAGGCACCCATCGAGATCGCCCATTTCGGCTCGAGCATCTGGTCGTAGATCCGGCGAATGACCGGGGCCATCTTGATCGAGACTCGTCCGGAGAGGATGAGCAGATCCGCCTGTCGTGGTGACGCGCGAAAAGCCTCGGCACCGAAGCGGGCGATGTCGTAACGCGGGGATACGGTCGACATCATTTCGATCGCGCAACAGGCGAGACCGAACGTGGCCGGGAAGATTGAGTGCGAACGAGCGACGTTGAGTAGTTTCTCCAGGCTGGTCGTGGCGACGCGCTCTTCAACGTAGGCGTCGAGGTCGGCCCCTTCGAGATCACCGCGCAGCAAGTCACGGGCACGAAGCTGCCTGGCCCTGAGGTCCTCGGGCGAGTTCGGCTGTTCAACGGGTGAGTGGACCCTGAGCTTCTGGCGTTCTATCTCCAATCCAGTGCCCCCTTGCGCCATACGTAGACGAGCGCGACGAAAAGCAGCGCTACGAAGACAATGACCTCGACCAGTACGAAGATCGAGTCGGCCGAGTTGAGGATCGCGCCCACCGGATAGAGGAAGACGACTTCAATATCGAAAAGGATGAAGAGCATGGCGACCAGGTAGAAACTGACGCCGAAGCGAAATGTCTTCGAGATTTCGGAGGGCAGCCCGCACTCGTACGGATCGGCCTGACGCAGGCCGGCGCTGGTGGTCGGATCTTTGAGGCGCTTCGGTCCGAGGACCAGGTTCAGGGTCGCGAAAGACACGCCCATAAGGATGCCCAGGGCGGCGAAAACTAGAACTGGCAGGTACTGGTGAAGAATCGGATTCCTTACTGGGGACTTAGGCTGTGACTTCTCAAGGGTTTATACACGTAGTCTCACCGACTTTGTATCGAGTTGCTACATAGTGATTTTTCGCATATACAAACCGAAATCCGACCCCGCTAGACGGGATTGAATATGTCCGGGCTCTACTTGGCCCTGGGTCTCGTTGTATTCGCGCTGAATCTGGCGGCTGCAGCGCTCGGTGGTCTCGCCTGGCAGGCAAACAGGCTCTCGATGACCTTCTGGTACCTGCTGCGTATCGCTCAGGTCGCAACGATCATCTTCGTGATCTTCGAATGTGTCCTCTACGCCGCCGGGCACCGCTCGGAAGACGGGCTCCACTACCTGTACGTATTCCTGCCGATCATCGCTTCACTATTCGCGGAAGCAATGCGCGGTGCGTCGGCCAGCCAGGAGCTCGGCGAGACCGATTTCGAATCGCTTTCAGAGGAGCGTCAGCAGAAAGTCGGCCTGGCGATCGTCCACCGGGAGACCGGTGTCATGTCCGTCGGAGCCTTCGTCGTCGCCTTCCTGATCTGGCGGGCTCTGTCGACAACCGGCGGAATGTTCTAGGGCAAGCTCTCCGTCGATCACCCGCAGGGTGCGGAACCGCCTCCGGTTCAGGTTGCGGAGCTCGATCCAGGCTCTGACCAGGAGTCCGAAAAGGAGCGCGACGATCAGCACGCCGAGCATTTCCCATACCCCACCGGCGACCAAGGCGATCAGCATCGCGAGGAAGGCCGGCGCGACAAAGAACCGGACGAACTGCCGGCGCCGCTTCGCCTGGAGGTCCCAGTCGATCGTCCGCTCCCAGATCACGCGACCTTGACTGACATCTGCCGAGACGCTTTGAGCCTGCTGGCCGTCGGCGGCCAGCGCTCAGTCAGGCAGATGAACGACGCCCTCGCTCAGCAGGACGACGTTGCCACCCACCCGGGGCTGCCCGTCGACCATGCTGGCGTCGAGACGGCTGGGTCGGCCCATGTCCTCCCCCTGCCGAACCACGATCGAGGAGATGTCGAGGCAATCCTGGAGATATGCAACCAGCGGCCCCGCCGCCGATCCGGTTGCCGGATCCTCAACTCCCGCCAGGTCTTGCGCGAAACAGCGGGCGTGGACCGTTTTGGACCCACGTTCATGCACGAAGGCGTAGGTGTTGAGAGCCGGCCGGCTTTCTATCCGGTGAAGCGCATCGAAATCAGGCCGGCAACTGGCGAGCGCCTCGCGATCCGCGACCGGCAGCAGCAGGGCCGGCAATCCGGTTGAAACGAGCTGGGCACTCAGGTGAGGATCCATCTGCTCGGCGGACAGACCAAGAATCGCGGCCGTTTGTTCAGCCGACCAGGTCTGGCCAAATTCGGCGAGCGGCTGCCTGATCGCCGCGTACCACTGCCCGTCCTGGTTCTCGACTTCGACTTCCTGGAGCCCCACCTGGGTCTGCTGAACGAAATTCGCCGACGTCATCCCGCGATCGATCGCCACCGCCACCGCAGTTCCGAGCGACGGGTGTCCGGCGAAGGGGATTTCGTCGCTGACCGTCCAGATGCGATTCCGGTAGTCGGCACCGGACTGGTCTGCTGTCTGCACGAATGTGGACTCGGAAAGGCCAACCTCGCGGGCAAAAGCCAGCATGGTTTCAGCCGATACGGAATCAGCTTCGAGGACCACCGCCAGGCCGTTTCCCTCAAGTGGTTGCTCGGTAAAGACGTCGAGCCAGAAAAAGGGGCGCCGGTCGCTCATTGCTCGTCCGGATCCAGAGCCCGGAACAGGCCTCCGTGGTAGACCAGCGGCTCGCCGGGCTGGGCTTCTACTTCGAGCACGTTGCCGGTCAGGATCACGTGGTCGCCGCCGCCGATCACTTCCTGAAGGTCACAGACGATGTGGGCCGGACACCCTTCGATGACCGCTACGTCAAGGTGCCTTCGCCAGCGGACCGACTGCCACTTCTCGTCCTGCCCGGCCTTGCTCGCAAAGACTTCTGCCGCTTCACGCTGGTCCAAACCGAGCACGTTGATTCCGAACCGTCCTGCAAGCTTCACCGCGGCAAGGGTGCGTGAGCCGAGGTCCAGACAGACCAGCATCATCATCGGGTCGAGCGACAGGGAACAGACCGCCGATGCGGTTGCGCCGGCCGGTCCGGAGGCCGAAAATGAGCTGACCACGGTCACCCCGGTGGGTAGTAACCCAACCACTTGACGGAACTCTTGTTTATCCGGGACGGCCATTCTCCGCCGCAGACAATATGATGCCATCGCTGTGCGTGCCGCATTGATCACAACCCTCGCCCTTGCCGCCGCCGTCGGCCTTTCGGCCTGCGGCTTTGGCGCAAACGGAATCCAGGTTTCCGAGAACGAGCCCGAGTACCAAGGGGCCGAGCTGTTTTCGGCCAGATGCGCTGGTTGCCACACCCTCACCCCCGCCGGTGCCGAAGGCACTGGCAATCGCGGAACCCGCGTCCAGGGGCCGAATCTCGACCAGCGCGTGGAGACCTTCGAATCAGCGCTCTTTGCAATTCAAAACGGTGGTTACTCCGGCGCAATCATGCCGCAGAACATCGTGGTCGGTGATGAAGCCGAGGCGGTAGCCCGCTTCGTCGCGAAATACGCCGGCGGCGACGCCGGCGACTGATCGCCCTTCCCGCCCGCAATGCTTGACCTGAAACTGATCCGCTCAGACACCAAGCGGATCAAGGCTGCACTTGCCAGGCGAGGCGCCGGCGAGGCGCTGGACGAACTTCTGGAGCTCGACGCCCACCGACGCACGATTTTGCCGGAGATAGAAGGAGTCCGGGCCAGACGCAAGTCGGAGTCGGAAAAAATCGGTCAGCTGAAGAAGGCCGGCGAGGATGCGGAGTCCCAGATCGCCCAGGTCCATGAACTCAAAGCGAACCTCGAGAAGCTGGAAACTGAACTGGCCGAAGTTGAGGAAAAGCGCGACCGGATCGCGATCACTCTGCCCAACATCCCAGATCCAGACGCACCGGATGGCTTCACCGATGAAGACGCGGTGGAAATACGGCGGGTCGGCGAACCGCCCGAATTCAGCTTCGAACCACGTAACCATCTTGAGCTCGAGGCCGCTCGCGACCTGATCGACATGGAGGCCGGGGCGCGTACTTCCGGAACCCGCTTCACGTACCTCAAGGGCGACCTGGCCATGCTCGAGCTGTCCCTTGTTCAGTACGCGATGAACCTGCTGCGCGAAGAGGGCCACGAGCCGGTGATCCCTCCAGTCCTGGTGAGGGAGGAAGCGCTCGTCGGCACCGGCCTTCTCCCGGGAGACCGCGAGCAGATCTACGAACTTCCAAAGGACCAGCTCTTCCTGGTCGGTACCGCCGAAGTTCCGCTGGCATCTCTGCACGCCGACCAGATTCTGGACGCGGCCGACCTGCCACTGCGCTACGGAGGCTTCTCCACCTGTTTCCGTCGCGAAGCCGGAGCGGCCGGGCGGGATACACGCGGCATCTTTCGGGTTCATCAGTTCGACAAGGTCGAAATGTTTTCATTCGTCGAACCGGACGGGGCCGCCGACGAGCACGAGCGGATCCTGGCGATCGAAGAGCGCATCCTCACTGAGCTCGGCCTGCCGTACCGGGTGGTGAATGTGGCGGTCGGAGACCTCGGAGCGCCCGCTGCGAAGAAGTACGACTGCGAAGCCTGGATTCCCAGTCAGGGCCGCTACCGGGAACTGACTTCATGCTCGAATACGACCGACTATCAGGCCCGGCGTCTCTCCTGCCGCTATCGGCCGGAGCCGAAGGCCGGCACCGAATTCGTAAATACGCTTAACGGTACGGCCGTTGCGGTCGGCCGCACCCTGATCGCGATCCTCGAGAACCATCAGCGCGAGGACGGTTCGGTGGCGCTGCCGGAGGTGTTGCGCCCGTTCGGTGCGCCGGAGTCGATCGGCTGAAGTGGAGACCGCCAGCGTGGTCATCTGCGATGACCACGCGATCGTACGAGAAGCTCTGAAGTCAAGGATCGAAGAGTCGCCCACCCTGTCCCTCGTCGGCGAATGCGCCGACGGTAAGACGTCCATCGGGCTGGTGCGCAAGCTGAAGCCGGACCTCCTGATTATCGATGTCGAGATGCCGGAGCTCGACGGGATCAGCGCGGCCGAAGCGGTTCTGAAGACCGATTCGGAGGTGAAGGTCATCATGTTCACCGCTCATGGTGAATCGAACGCAATCGACCTCGCGGCACGTTCGGGCGTATCCGGCTACCTGCTCAAGTCAGCTTCCGTCTCCGAAATCGATTCAGCGGCCCGGAAGGTTCTGGACGGCGGCAGCTATTTCCCCCAGTCCGGGGCCGCCCGGCCCCCGGCACCAGGGACGAGCTCAACCGGCTGCGCCTTCTATCGGACCGTGAGCGTGAGATTCTCGACCTGCTCGCGTCGGGAATGCCAGCCCGCGGGCTGGCAGAGACTCTCGGAATCAAGCCGGCGACCGTCTATACCCACATTCGCAACATGGAGAGAAAAACTGGACGTCGATACACAGGCTCAGGCGGTGGCGATCGCCACCAATTACTCGTTCCTCAGAGCTGGGAGTACCGTCTCGCGCAGGGACCAGTGAGGGCTACTCGTTTCCGCCTCGAAATTCGAGCGCGCAGCCGTTGATGCAATAACGCTCGCCACCTTCGCCGGGGCCATCGGTGAAAACGTGGCCGAGGTGCGCGTCACAGCTCTTGCAGGTCACCTCCACGCGCCGCATCCCGAGCTTGTTATCGCTGCGAAGTTCAACCCCCTGTCGATCGGCCGGTTCGGTAAAGCTCGGCCAACCCGTTCCCGATTCAAATTTCGTGTCTGAGCTGAAGAGCTCCGCGTCACAGACGACGCAGGTATACATGCCCGCCTCTTTGTTTTCGAGCAGGGCAGAGGTGAACGGGCGCTCGGTAGATGCATTCTGGGTGACGTCATAGGCCTCGGAAGAAAGTCGGTCACGCAGTTTCTTTTCGTCATTCATCTCGCATCCACCAGTCCTTTCAGCGGCGTTGAGTCTCAGTTGATCGGGTGCAGAGATCCTAGCTGGCGCCGCGACCGGGCCAGCAAGATATGGACCGCCTGGACGCACCGTGATGTCCCGCCACTAGCATTGGGTCCACTGTCGTGAAACCCGAGGAGAGTGGCCGTGCGTGACCAACCCGAACTCGATGTCCTGCTCAAGACGGAGGAGACCTTTCCCCCGCCCCCGGGGTTCGCGGCCTCGGCCGAGCTGAGCGACCCCGAGGTCTACGACCGGGCTGCAGCCGACCCCGAAGCGTGGTGGGCCGACTGGGCCGCCCGCCTGGACTGGATGGAGCCCTGGGATACGGTGCTGGACTGGAGCGATCCGCCCCATGCGACCTGGTTCGCAGGTGGCAAACTGAACGTCTCGGCCAACTGTCTGGACCGGCACGTTGCGGCGGGCAACGGCGATCGCGTCGCTTACTTCTGGGAAGCAGAAGACGCGGACGCTCCGGGCCAGGAGGATCGCGGGCGCAAGGCGATCACCTACTCATGGCTGCTTGACCAGACTCAACGCTTCGCAAACGTGATGAAAGGCCTCGGCGTAGGCAAGGGTGATGTGGTCGGCATTTACATGCCGATGGTGCCTGAAGCTGCTGTCGCGATGCTCGCCTGCACCAGGATCGGCGCGATCCACAACGTCGTATTCGGCGGCTTCTCGGCCGAGTCGCTCAAGGAGCGCATGGAGGTATCCGGAGCGAAACTGCTGGTCACAGCAGATGCGACGCTGCGGCGCGGCAGCCCGATGCCGATGAAGGCTTCGATCGATTCGATTTTCGACGAGCTTGAAGAGATGTCCAGCGTGGTTGTGGTCAACCGCTGCGATACCGACCCGCCGATGGCTGAGGGCCGGGACCATTTCTGGGCAGAATCGGTGGAAGCCGCCGATCCGGTCTGTGAACCGGAGCCGATGGACGCTGAAGACCCGCTCTACTTGCTCTACACCTCGGGCTCGACCGCCAAGCCGAAGGGAATCATGCACACGACCGGTGGTTACCTGACCCAGGTTGCAGCCACCCACCAGATGGTTTTCGACCTGAAGGACGACGACATTTTCTGGTGCGCGGCCGATATCGGCTGGGTGACCGGGCACTCCTACATCGTCTACGGACCGCTCGCCAACGGCGCGACGTCGATCATGTACGAAGGCGCGCCCGACTACCCGCAAAAAGACCGCTGGTGGCAGATCGCCGCGCGCTACAAGGCGAGCATCCTCTATACGGCGCCGACAGTGATTCGATCCTTCATGAAGTGGGGCGAAGAATTGCCGGCAAAACACGATCTCTCGTCGCTGCGCCTGCTGGGTTCGGTGGGCGAACCGATCAATCCCCGTGCCTGGCTCTGGTACCACAAGTACATAGGCGGCGGCCACTGTCCGATCGTAGACACCTGGTGGCAAACTGAAACCGGCGCAATCATGATCAGCCCGCTACCCGGCATCACCACCACCAAGCCGGGTTCGGCAACGGTGCCGATCCCAGGCATCGAAGCGGCAATCCTCGACAGCGAAGACAATCCCGTAGAGGAAGGTGGAGGCACGCTCGTACTCACCAGACCGTGGCCAGCGATGGCCAGGACCCTCTTCAATGAGCCCGAGCGGTATGTCGAGACCTACTGGAAGCGGTACGGCCCCGACACCTATCTGGTCGGCGATGCGGCCCATATCGACGAGGACGACTATTTCTGGATCGTCGGGCGGATCGACGACGTGATCAATGTTTCCGGGCACCGGCTCTCGACCATGGAGGTCGAGTCAGCGCTGGTCTCCCATCCGGGGGTGGCTGAAGCGGCCGTCATCGGTGTTTCGGACGAAGCAACGGGCCAGGCGATCATCTCGTTCGTGACCCCCCAGGATGCCAGCAACCGGGGTGACGATTTCACAACTGAACTGCGGCAGCATGTGGCCGAACGCATCGGCAAGCTGGCCAGGCCGAGGGGGATCTACTACGCCGATGACCTGCCGAAAACCCGCTCCGGCAAGATCATGAGGCGACTGCTGCGCGACGTCGCCGACGGCAAGGCACTGGGTGACGTCTCCACCCTGAAGGATCCCTCGGTGATCGACGACCTGAAGGCACAGATCAGCGGCGGCTGAGCGACCGTGAGAATACCTAGCGGCCGAGCAGCCGCCGGATCATTACTGCGAGGTGAAGGGCCAGAACCGTATCCCCGTCTTTCAGGTCGACCCCCAGGGTTGACTCGATCCGGCTGAGGCGGTGGTAGAGCGACTGTCGCTCGATGCCGAGGACTTCCGCTGCTTCGGTCTTGCGGCCACTGCAATGGAGATATACCTCGAGTGTCTCGAACAGGTCGCGGCCACGCTCGCCGCCGATCGCGGCCAGGGGAGTGAGCCTTTCCTG
>CALEMO010000047.1 GCA_937910825.1 uncultured Solirubrobacterales bacterium
ACGACCAGCTCTCGAACGACTGAAGCGCCTGCTTGGCTTCGGCGTGGAGCGGCTTCATGCCGGCGTTCTTGACTTTGTACTTGCCCTGGACCTGCTTGATGATCAGCTCCGAATCACCAACCAGGTTCACTTCATCGGCTCCCAGTTCTCCGGCGAGCCGGATCCCGAGGATCAGGGCCTTGTATTCGGCGACGTTGTTGGTCGCCTCACCAATCTTTTCTCCACGCTCGAGCAGGACCTCGCCCGCATCGTCACGGATCACCACTCCGACCGCCGCCGGACCGGGATTGCCCCTGGCACCTCCATCGACGTTTACGGTCAGCTTCACCTGGAGATCAGGCTCGCGGGTGGCTGCCGGCGTAAGCATCGCGCAGCCGGGCAGCGTCGAGATGGGTGTAGACCTGTGTCGTTGAAATCGAGGAATGCCCAAGGAGTTCCTGAATCGTGCGCAGGTCCGCCCCGCCTTCAAGCAGATGGGTGGCAAATGAGTGCCGAAGGGCATGCGGGGATATACCGCCCGCCGCGGCGGCCTGCCTCACCCAGATGCTGAGTCGCCTCGATACGTCTGATGGCGAAAGGCGCTTTCCGTTCCTGGAAACGAACATGGCCTTCTCCGTCGGGTCCCCCGTCAGACCAGGCCGGGCTTTAACCAGATACGCCTCCATCGCGCGCTGGGCAGGTTCCCCGACCGGAAGCCGCCGGTGCCGCGACCCTTTACCGATCACGGCGATCTGCTCGCTGTCAAAGTCGATTGCGTCGACGTCCAGCGAGATCAGCTCTTCGCTGCGCAGACCGCATGAATAAGCAAGCTCGAGCATCGCCCGGTCTCTGATCTCGAGCGGGCTGTTAGCCGTAACCCGATCGAGCAGCAAAGCCATCTGTTCGGCGCTGAGCACGGTCGGCAGCTTCGATTCGGCCTTCGGGGCCGAAACGAGGTCGGCCGGATTCTGCCCGACTCGTCCGGTCCTCAGGAGAAACGCGTAGAGGCCCCGAACGGCGGCGAGCTTGCGGGCGATCGTTGACGGCGCCAGGCCCTGGCTGGAAAGCGATGCCGCGTATCTGCGCAGGTCACGATGCCCGACCTCCTCGGGCGCGAGATCCATGCGGTCCGCCCAGACCGCGGTCTGAACCAGGTCGCGGTGGTAGGCGGTAATTGTTCGCGGAGCTGCGGCGATCGCCGTCAGGTCACGCTCGTAGAGTCCCAGGACCCGGGTCCACTCCGGGTCCAGCTTCGGTGGCGCTGCGGTTGCGCCTCCGGATTCAGCCAATGTAGATCGGGGTTCCGACATCGACACGGTCATAGAGATCGACCACGTCGGGAATGGCCATGCGTACGCAACCATGGGACACCGCCGAGCCTAGCGAACCCGTGTCGTCGGTTCCATGAATGCCGGCACCGTTGAAGATGCCCATCCAGCGGGCCTTGAGCGGATTCTCGGCCACCCCACCGGGAATCACTTCGCCGGCGAGGTCGCCCGCCCAGTCAGAGTCGGGCACATACCAGACCGGATCAACCTGCTTGTTCTGAAGGGTGTAGGTGCCGGCGGGCGTTTCCAGGCCGATCGCACCGACGGCAACGGTGTAGGTCTCTGCAAGCTCCAAGTCCTTCCAAAGCTTGAGCTGGAAGTTAGTTCGATCAAGGGTCAGGAAGGTCGGATACTTGGCCGCGACTTCGGCCGTGGTCACTGTCGGCTTGGTCACGTTGATATCGGCCGCGAGCTTGCGCTTGCCTTTGCCGGAATCCAAGAGCGAGCTGAGTTCTTCGGTCAGCAGGACGTCCCGCAGTTTGTAACCATTCTCGGCCTTGACCACGCTCAGGGAGTCGGGGCCGGCCGAGACCGAGGCGTCCACCGGCTCTTTCTCGATTCCGTCGGCGATGTCTCGCACGAACTGGTTCACCGCTGGTTCGGAGTAAGTGACATCAACCGGGATCCGGGCGTCCACACTTGCGCCCGTGACTTCGCGGATGACCCGGGTCGGCAGAGATCCTTCGCGACTGGCTTCGAACGCCCTGTCGAGGCTGGCTTCGACGTCAGCCTTGATGTTCAGCTTGTCCGCCGGTAGATCGAACTTCTGCTTCTTGAAGGTGACCTCGACCGGCTTGCGCTGCGGCGCTAGCACCTGATTGTTGACTGCCTCTCCGGCCTGCTCACGGGTCATTCCGGAGACGTCAATACCGCTGATCGTGACGCCATCGGCCAGCTCGTCCTTGGTCGAACCGTCATAAGCGTAGGCAGCAACCGCCCCCCCGATCAGGAAGATCAGTACTGCAACAACGACTATCTGCGCTCTACGTCCCAAACAAATCTTCTTCCAGCATAGAAAATGGTTGCAGCCGTAGCCGTAATTGTAGATACCACACAGGATGGGCCGATTCC
>CALEMO010000048.1 GCA_937910825.1 uncultured Solirubrobacterales bacterium
GGTCTACCCCCGGAGGGGTCAGCTCATAGGAACCCGGGAAATAACGATTGAGCAGCTTGGCCGACGCCCTCGAGGACGCGGTGCGCGCGTCGAGCCGGCCAAAGAAGATCTCCAGCAGCGGCCGGGCAACCTGAGTGGCAAAAGGACGCTCGGCGGTCTCGTGGAAGGTGCCGACGTTTAGCGAGAACGAATGCCGCAGTGCCATCGAAGAAAAGTTCGGCAGGAATGGGTCGTGTACGTGGACAAGGTCGATCCCGGCCAGGCCGAGCAGCGCTTCGACCCGATTGCCGACGTCGACCGATACCGCTGCCGGCCGCTTGCGTGAGCCCCGGGGCAAGGAGACGCCGCCCATCGACAGAACCCGCGGCATTTCACCCGGCTGAAAGAGCGATTCCGGTGCGTCACCCAGCCGGGAGAGCTCCCGCCTGGTCTGCTGGACGCCATCCTTGCCGCCGCCCGGGGCAGCGATCAGGACCGAGTGTCCGCGCTCGGCCAGGCCGTCGCTGACCCGACTCACGAAATTGCCGATCTCGCCCGGCTCTCCTGCCGGGAAAGGCATGAACTGGACTATTGATAGCCGCTTGTTGTTCAGAACTTCAGCCTCAGGCTTTTGACTTCTTGGCCTTTTTCTTGCCCTTGGCAGCCTTGCCCTTGGCAGCCTTGCCCTTGAAGTTTGCGGCAATGAAGTCTTCGGTCTGGTCACGCGCTTCATCGTCCGGGCGCTGACTGTGAGGCGACTTCATCAGGTACGAAGAAGGACCGTCGAGCTGTCCGGCAATGCCGTTGTTCAGCGCCAGCTTGATCAGGCGCACGGCGTCGATCACGACACCGGCTGAATTCGGCGAGTCCCAGACTTCGAGCTTGAGCTCGAGGTTTAGCGGCACATCTCCGAAGGACTTGCCTTCGAGACGGATGTGGGCCCACTTTCGGTCGGTAAGCCACGGCACGTAGTCCGAAGGCCCGACATGAACGTCCTTTTCATCGAGCTCCATGCCCATGATCGACGTAACGGCGTTTGTCTTGGAGATCTTCTTCGAATCGAGGCGCTCGCGCTCGAGCATGTTGAAGAAGTCCATGTTGCCACCAACGTTGAGCTGCGAGGTGTGCTGCATCTCGACGCCGCGCTCATGGAAAAGACGGGCGAGCTGACGATGGACGATGGTCGCTCCGACCTGGGACTTGATGTCGTCGCCGATGATCGGCAGCCCGGCATCCTTGAAGCGCTCGTCCCAGTAGTCCTCGCGGGCAATGAAGACGGGCAGGCAGTTGACGAAACCTACGCCTGCGGCGATCGCCTGCTCGACGTACCACTTGACCGCGTCCTCGGATCCAACCGGCAGGTAACAGACGAGAACATCAGCCTTGGTCTCCTTGAGGATGCCGACGATGTCGGCGGTCGGGCCCGGGGCCTTGGTGATCTTCTGCTTGAGGTACTTGCCGAGCCCGTCGAGGGTCATGCCGCGTTCAACCTTGATTCCCATCTCCGGAACCTCGGCAAACTTGATCGTATTGTTCTGACCTGACCAGATGGCGTCGGAAAGATCCTTGCCGACTTTCTCCTGGTCGATGTCGAAAGCTGCCACGAATTCGATGTCCTTGACGTGGTAGCCACCGAGGTCAACGTGCATCAGGCCTGGAACCTGGTCATCCGGGTTGGCGTCCTTGTAGTACTCGATGCCCTGGATGAAGGAGTTGGCGCAGTTGCCGACTCCGACTATCGCTACTCGTACTTTTTCGTCCTGGCGGGCGACACCGTTGCCGCTTGCGCTGGATCCGTTGTTTTTGCTGCTCATAAGATCTGTAATTCCTCCTAGTTCAGGTGCGAAGGGCTAAGACACTGAAATGTGGCCCTGGTTACACCAAAGTCAAATATTCTCTGCCTGCTCAGCGTCATTCATCAACTGTCGGCGTACGTGCCAGACCCGCTGGAAGACCGTGAAAGTGGTGAGAAGAGCCATGAAGTAGATCGCCGGGGCCAGCAGGTCGGTATCACCAAAACCGAGGCCGTTAGCGAAAAGGATGCCGATCGAAAGTATCACCACGCGCACGGGACGGGTGGCGAGACCGACCTTGCATTCGACTCCCAAGGCCTCGGCCCGGGCCCTCGTATACGAGACCATCAGCGAACCGAGGACCACATAAACACAGGCTGCGGCAGCCAGCGAGTTGCCCTGCTCGGCGAAGTACCAGGCGATCGCGGTGATCACGATGCCTTCTTCGATACGGTCGAGGGTCGAGTCGAGAAAGGCCCCGAAAAGAGTTCCTTTGCCCGACATCCTCGAATATCGGCCATCAAGGGTGTCCATGACCGAACCGAGGATGAACGCGATGCCCGCCCAGACGAACATCTCCTGGGTGATCAGCACCGCGGCGATCAGGTTGCCGACGAAACCGACCATCGAGATCGCGTTCGGGGTCAGCCTGGACTGGATCAACCGGTCGCGGGCCTGCTCACGAAACTCCTGGGCCGGCCCGGGACGCTGGCCACCGTTGCCACCCTCCGGCGGACTGGACGAAGACGACTCCATCCGGTCAGCTTAGAGGTCAGTCACAATCGATGTGCATCACGGCGCACAGTCCCTGCTCTTGCCGAACCGTGCCCCGGGGCTGAAATCGGCCTCGATCCGGAGTGACCCAGGCTGGCGCAGGAAAACGCTGGTCCATCCTTCTTCAGTGGAATCGACGCAGCCATGGCCGCGACTCACCTTCCAGTAGGGGGTTGAGCGAATGCGCACCGTGAATGTGCCGGCCACTGGTGCCCTCACAGTGAAGGCGTCGGTATCCAGCGAGGTCAGCCTCGCTGGTCGCTCGACCATCGGGGTCGCACCAAGGACCTTGTAGATCGTCCAGTTGGCTCCGGTCGGAATTTCTTTCAGATAGGGCAGACTCCGGGCGATCAGTGCTGCTTCGGTGCGCCCGGCGTAGTCGAGCTCGGCTGCCGGTACCGCCACATAGCCCACCGCCAGGCGCTTCAGCCAGCGGTAGTAGTGGCCTGCATCGAGCCGCTCCCGGTAGAAAAGGCCGTTAAAGTTGCGGTCCGTCTGGCGCTCCCACCCTCGGGCCAGGGGGAGGTCGGGCGCAACCCGGGCCGATTCCCAGTGGCTGGCGACCGGGACCACTTCCACCCTCGCGGGCTCCTTAGCGAGGCGTGGACCCAGTGTTCGGTCCACCGGGTCGTAGAAGTCAGCGGCGACGGCCGGCTCGTCGCGGACCAGTTTGAGGTCCCGAATCACCGGCCCGACCTGCCAGTAGACGATCAGCGGCACGAGCACGACCAGCGCCAGGGCCCGGCGGCCCCGGGCGGCACAGAGCAGCAGCGGCCCGATCAGCAACACGCCCATACGGTTCACATTGCCGCCCATCGGAGTGGCAATCAGGAACGAGGCGCAAAGAGCGGCGGCATAAACGAGCAACCCGGTCCGGATCAGCTTCTCGTCCCGCGGGACCAGGGCCGCCGCGGCAAGGGTGAGAACAATCGCCGGCAAAAAGCTCGTCCAAACATACGGTTCATCGCCGCCACCGGGGAAGAGCAGAGCGACCAAACCGGCCGTCGCGAAGCTGATCACGGCGATCTCGAGGCCG
>CALEMO010000049.1 GCA_937910825.1 uncultured Solirubrobacterales bacterium
CACAGTCGTCGGGGAAGCTCAGCCTGACCGGTACGACGTTGTGATCGCCGCTCAGCCCGCGGGCCGCCTCGAGATCGGGTTCGAGCCTCGAGAGCAGGTCAGGCCCGGCGCCCATTGAGGACCTCCATCACAGCGAAAAGCGAAATCTGCCGCGATTCCAGCAGGGCCGCGAGGTGGTACAGCACGTCGGCCGCTTCGTTTTCGACCCGGTCGTCGCTTTCTTCACGCACTGCCCTGGTCACCTCTTCGGCCTCCTCGAGGACCTTGGCCGCCGCAAGCTCGGGCTCCTCCAGAAGCTTCACCGTATAGCTGCCTTCCGGCTTCTCCCGGGATCTCGCTGCGAGAGTTCGCGCAAGCGCGGCCATCGCTTCGCCCGACACCAGCTCGGGAACTTGCCCGGATTCCAGATCCCTGTAGAAGCAGGTCCTCTCACCCGTGTGGCAGGCCGGTCCGGCAGGCTCCACCAGGGCGAGCATGGCATCACCGTCACAGTCGATCCGCAGCTGAAGGACCCGCTGCACATTTCCCGAAGTTTCACCCTTTTTCCAGATCTCCTGGCGCGAGCGGCTGAAGTAGTGGATCTGCCCGGTCGAACGGGTGAGGGCGAGGGACTCTTCGTTCATGTAGGCGAGGGTAAGAACTTCACCGGTATCGGCATCCTGCGCAATCAAGGGCACCAGACCGTCGCGGCCAAATTTGACTTCAACTTCAGCCTGTTTGCTCATTCGGAACCAGCCTGCGGTTCGGCGCTGCCCAGAGGGATGTACCACTTACCGTCTTCTTTGACCAGGTTTACCGGCGCGCCGCCGGCACCGCCGGTCAGATCCACGATCGCCTCGTCGCCACGTATGGAAATGTCCTCGATCTCCAACTGGGGCTGGCCCGAGGCGCCCTGCTTCAGGATCTGCGCCGTCTCCTGCACACACTTCGCCTGGGTATTGAAAGTTTCTGTGACACCGCTCGGCTGCATCACGGCACAGAACCCCTGGGCATCCTTTTCCCGGGTCACTCTGTTGATCTCGCTTACCAGCGCGGTGATCTCCTGCCGGTCCTGAGCATCGTCGGAGGAGCTGCCGTCGCCTCCGCAGCCCGCGGCGAGCAAGGCGGCTGTCAGTGCCACTGCGACTGTGAGCTTGGCTTTCATGCGCTGATCTTAAGGTTTCGCTTCGGCCGGAGGCCGCCCAGCCTCCTATTCGATGCCGAGACGGTCCAGCATGTCGACGTCGCGCCTCCACTTCTTGCGGACTTTGACCTGAAGGTCGAGATGGATTCTGGACCCGAGTTCAGCCTCAATGTCCCGACGGGCTCCGCGCCCGATCTCGCCGATCTTGAACCCGGATTTGCCGATCAGAATCCCCTTCTGGGATTCCGTCTCGACCCAGATCTCGGCGACGACTGTGACCAGGCCGTCTTCACGCTCGTTGATCGAGAGCACTTTGACTTCAACCGAGTGAGGCACTTCGTCCCGCGTACGGATAAGAACTTCACCGCGGATCAGCTCGGCGAGCAGTTGCTCATCCGACTGGTCCGAATGATCTTCCGGCGGATAGAGGTAGGGGCTCTCCGGCATCAGCCCGCCGAGATACACCTTTAGCTCCTCCACCCCTTCACCGGTTAATGCGCTGATCGGAAAAACCTGGTCCACGCCTTTCAGTTCGGCCGCCGCGGCCAGCACCGGAACCACCTCTCGGCCGAGGCGGTCCGACTTGTTGACGGCACAGACGACGCTCGTATTGCCTTTGGCTGCAAGCAGCGACTCGGCGATGAAACGGTCACCGGCACCTACCCCTTCCTCCCCGTTGATCACGAGCAGGACCGAATCAGCATCGCCAAGCTCACGCTCGACGCTTTTCTGCATTCGGCTGGTCAACTCATCGCGCGGTCGCTGCACGCCCGGAAGATCGGTGATCACCAGCTGGGTGCCGGCCTCAAGATCCGTAAATACCCCCCGGATCGCACGTCTGGTTGTTTGCGGACGCACCGTGGCGATCGCGACTTTGGCGCCGACGATCGAATTGACCAGGGTTGACTTGCCGACGTTCGGACGTCCGGCCAGCCCCACGAAACCAGAGCGTGTCACCGGCTCAGACATCGATCCCCGCCATGATCCGGTCCTGGAGCTCGAACATCTCGCCCTGGTCAGTCTCGTGGTCGAAGCCGCAGAGATGGAGCACTCCGTGCACCACACATTCGCTCAGGCTCTCGCAGTATTCGGGGCAGAGCACCACATCACCGAGCTCGCGCGGTTCGGGAGCGCTGTTCTCTTCGTCGATCGGAAAAGAAAGTACGTCGGTCGGCTCGTCGCGATCACGGAACTCCTGGTTCAGTTTCTGCATGCGGGACCGCCCGACGATTTCGACGGCCAGGTGCCCACCCTCGATTCCAACCGCCTGCAGAGTCGCCGAAACGGCCGGCCTGAACTCGACCGGCACGTCCTCGAGGTCAATACTCACTGAGCGGCCTCGCGCTCGTCGTGCTTTCCGTATGCGGCGACGATCTTCTGGACGAGCCGATGGCGGACTACGTCATCGCCCCCGAACTTGACGAAACGAACGTCTTCGATGCCTTCGAGTATTTCCTTGACCACGACCAGGCCCGACTTGTTGTCCCTGGGAAGGTCGATCTGGGTGACGTCGCCGGTCACCACCATTTTAGAGTTGAAGCCAAGCCGGGTGAGGAACATCTTCATCTGCTCCGGAGTCGTATTCTGCGCCTCGTCGAGAATCACAAAGGCATCGTTGAGCGTGCGACCGCGCATGAAAGCGAGCGGTGCCACCTCGATCACTCCGCGGTCGAAGTAGCCGTTCACCCGATCGGGATCGAGCATGTCGTAGAGCGCGTCGAAAAGAGGCCTCAGGTAGGGATCGACTTTCGCCTGAAGGTCGCCGGGAAGAAAACCGAGACTTTCGCCGGCCTCCACCGCGGGCCGGGTGAGGATGATCCTCTGGACTTCTCCTTCGATCAGCGACGCCGCAGCCATCGCCACGGCAAGGAAGGTCTTGCCGGTACCGGCAGGACCGATGCCGAAAGTGACCGTGTGCTGCCTTATCGAATCGACGTAGACCTTCTGGTTTACGGTCTTGGGCACGACCCGCGTATTACGGTTGTGCCAGACCACGTCGTTGAGCATCTCGGCCGGGCGTCGGGATGACTGAATCGCGTTGCGGACCGAATCTATCGTTTCCGGCTCAACTGCGCTGCCGCTTTCGATCAGCCCGACCATTTCGTCAACCAGGCGGGCGGCCTCATCCATCTCCTCATTCTCACCTTCGAGCGTGAGCATGTTTCCGCGCAGATGAACCTTGCTGGATGTACGTTCGCGGAGGGCCTTCAGGACCGAATCGCCAGAGCCCGCGAGCTCAGCCGCAACGTCGTTTTCAAGGGTGAGCGTCCTACGAGGCAAGCTGTTCCCGCACCGCCGTGCTCACCCGCTTGCCGTCGGCACGGCCGGCTACCTTTTCTTTCAGAGCGCCCATGACCTGTCCCATCTGCTTCTGTTCGGTGGCTCCGGTTGAAGCGATCGCCTGTGCCACCAGCTCATTCAGTTCTTCGTCGCTGAGCTGATCCGGCAGGTAGGCGGTGATCAGTTCTGCTTCGAAACGCTCGTCCTCCGCTTGCTCGTAGCGGGCTGCGTCGGCATAGGCATCTGCCGCCTCCATGCGCTTCTTGCGTTCCCTCTGAAGAACCGCGATTTCGTCGCCCTTGCCCAGTTTCGAGTCCTGCTGCAGCGCGTCCTGGATCATTCGCAGGGCTGAAGAGAGCTTGCGGTCGCCCTGCTTCATGGCGGCACGCGCATCTTCACGGATTTTATCGACTGCTGACATAGCTCAAGGGTACCTGCCGGAGCCCGGCTCGGCTCAGTCGGTAGCGGGGATCGATGCCGCCGAAACCCGGTGGCCAAGGGGCAACTGGAGAAATCTCGCTCCGCTTTCGGCAAAGCTGTCCAGATCCCCGGTGACTACGAAACGGTAGTCCCCCTCTCCGGAGCTCAGGCTGAGAATCGACCTCGCCGTAAGTTCCCGCTGGATCGCCCCGGCCATCGCATGCCCGGCAGTGACGAGGCGTACATCACGACCGAGGATCCGCTGGAGCAGCGGCGCGATCAACGGGTAATGGGTACAGCCGAGGATCAGCGTATCGACGCCAGCCGTTCTGAATGGCTCGCAGTAAACCCGGACCATCTCGATCAGCTCTTCGTCGAAACTGAGGTCATCCTGAATCGTCGGGGCGAGGTCGGCAGCCGCAACTTCAGTCACCTCGAGCGGGCGCCGCTGCGCATCCAGAGCGACCCGGTAGGCCCCGCTGGTGACCGTGGCCGGAGTCGCGAGCACGCCTACCCGTCCGTTTTCGCTGATCGCCGCGGCGATTTCAGCTTCGGGCTCGACCACCGTGATAACCGGAACCCCCGCCTGCTCTCCCATCTGTCTGATCAGCGGCCCGGCCGCCGCCGTCGCGGAATTGCAGGCGATCACCAGCAGCTTCACGCGTTGTTCGAACAGGTATTGCGCGATTGCCACCGCCCGCCGCTGAAGCTCGTCCGGCTGCTTGGTTCCGTACGGAAAATGACCGCTGTCACCGACGTAGAGATAGTCCTCGGCCGGTAGCGAGACCAGGCACTCGTGCAGCACTGTCAGCCCGCCGACACCGGAATCGAAGAACCCGATCAAGCTTTTCCCTCGAACAGCAGCCCGCCCCATCCGTCGGCTGCCTTGAACTCGACCGGCATCAGGCCCAACCCTTCAAAGGCAAGTTCAACCCGTTGCCGCTCCTCCTCGAGCAATCCGGAACAGATCAGCCGCTCTGGCAGATTCTCCGGAGTCATCGAACCGGCGACCATTTCGAGCAGCTGAGCCGTGAGGTTCGCGACCACGGTCGGTGCGAGTCGCGGGAAGTCCTGTTTCAGATCGAGCCTGGAGAGAAACAGCTCAACCGAATTCCCGGCTGCATTCAGCCGGGCTGCCGCGATCGCCGCCACTTCGTGGTCGTAGCCGGTAACCGGCGAATAGCCGAGCTTGGCCGCGGCGATCGCGAGTACCGCCGACCCGGTACCAAGATCCGTGATCGCTCCCCCAGACAGACCCCGGTCGTGGAGGTCGAGCAGCAATTGGAGGCTCAGCCTGGTGGTCGGATGCGCACCGGTTCCGAAAGCCTGCCCGGGGTCGATCACGACCTCGAACTCGCCGGGTCCACCCGTCTCCCAGGGAGGCCTGAGCCAGAAGGATGTGCCATCAGCGCTGCCATGAATCTCAAGGGGTTTGTGGAAAGCGCGCCAGCGGTCGGCCCAGTCGTCGGCGACTTCGGTGGCGACGACTTCAACCAGGGCTTGCCCGCTCACGGCTTCGAGCGCTCCGACGTCAGGCAATTCGCCTTGCGCGCCGTAGATCGCATACTCGATGTAGTCGTCCCCGTTGGTCTCTTCAACGCCGCCGGGGGCAAGGACGGTCAACTCGGCCAGAACCATCTCCGCCTCAGCGGGCCGGCAGCGGACCGCCAGGCGAATCACCGGGCGCCCACCTCAGGCCCTGGCCCGGCGAAAGCGTCCAAACAGGCCGGATTCCTTCGGGCGCCTGTTTTCATCAGTCAGGGTCTGGTCGAACTCTTCGACCAGCATCAACTGGTCCGGCGAAAGTTTTGCCGGGATCACGACGTTGAATACAAAGCGATGGTTGCCCCGTCGCCGGGACGTACCCAGCTGCGGCAGACCCTTGCCTTTCAGAGTGGCTTCGGCCCCGGGCTGGGTCCCTGGCTCAAGTTCGATCTCCTCGGTGCCATCGAGGGTCTCGACCTCGATCATTTCGCCGCTGATCGCCCTTGTAGCGTCGACTTCGAGCACCGAGATAAGGTCTTTGCCGTCCCGGATCATGTTCTCCCGCTCGGCGACCGTCACCTCAACGTAGAGGTCGCCGGGGTGGGCACCCGGCTCACCGGCGTGTCCGGCACCGGCGATGCGAATCCGCTGGCCGGATTCGATCCCGGACGGTACGTCGACTTTCATTGATTTCTGGCGATGCCCGCGACCAAGCCCCGAACAGACTTCGCAAGGGGTCTCTGCGACTTTGCCGTCTCCGTGGCAGGCGTCACAGGGTACGGCCCTTACCATCTGCCCGAAAGCCGTATTTGCAACCGAGCGAAGCTCCCCCTGGCCATCGCATTTGCTGCATCTGGTGATCGGGGTACCGGGCTCGGCGCCGTTGCCGTGGCAGTGATCGCAGGAATCGACGACTTCGAACGAAACGTCCTTTTCTACCCCCTCCAGAACGTCGAGCAGATCGATTTCGATCGCGACGCCGATATCGGCGCCGGGCGATGGTCCACGGCGCCCGA
>CALEMO010000050.1 GCA_937910825.1 uncultured Solirubrobacterales bacterium
ATACCGCGCTCGCATCGTTCAACGGAGTCAAGCGGCTTTTCGGTAGCACGGTCGCACTCCGGGACCTTTCACTCGACGTGGTCGAGGGTTCCGTCTGCGGCCTGCTCGGGCCGAACGGTTCGGGCAAGACCACGGCGATCCGCATCCTCCTCGGCCTGAGTCGGGCCAACGCGGGCACCACTTCACTGTTCGGCGCGAGTCCCGGTGACCGTTCTTTCCCGGCGGCGGTCCGGCAGACCGGTTCTCTGATCGAAGGCCCCGCGCTCTATGGACGGGCGACGGCCCGCCAGAACATGAAAATTCAGGCTGCGTCCCGGGGTCTCGGTGACGCCAAAGTCGAGATCGACCGGCTGCTGGAGCTGGTCGGACTAATCGACCGCGCAGACAGCAATGCCCGTGGCTTCTCTTTAGGTATGAAGCAGCGCCTCGGTCTTGCCATTGCCCTACTCGGCGGACCCAGCTTGGTCATCCTCGACGAGCCGACCAATGGCCTGGACCCTTCCGGAATCGTCGAGATCAGGGAACTGATCAAACGGTTGCCGGGGTCAGGCGTCACCGTGCTCGTATCGTCTCACCTGCTCGCCGAAGTTCAGCTGATGTGCGACCGGGTCACAATTATCGACCAAGGCGCGATGGTCGCTGACGGCACCATGGACGAGATCCTCGCTCAGGCCGGGGCCGAAGGTGGCTATCGGATCAAAGTGGCCCCGGAGGAAGTCGCACCGGCTACTTCGATCCTCACAGAGATCGGCCTCGAAGTGACCCCGGCCGAGAACAGCGAGCTTGCGATCGGCGGTCCGATTGACGACGGCTCGCAGATCAGTTGCGTCCTGGCCGGCTCGGGCATCTATATATCCGAACTCAGGCGCAACAATCCCGACCTGGAAGGTGTGTTCCTTTCGCTAACCGGTGGGATCGACGGGGAAAGTACCTCCGCGTGATGCGTGCCGAATTCGAAAAGGTCCGTTCGATGCCGACCCCGTTCTGGTGTGCATTCGCGGCTCTCATCTTCTTCCTCGGCGGAATCGTTGGGTGCTTCATCTGGGGCATCGGTGAAGAAGCTGCGGCCCTCGAGCTTGGTGTCGGTATACCCACGTCGATCATCGCGATCGTTTTCGGGGTTTGGCTGTTCGGAGTCGAATACGGGCAGAACACTCTGCGCCGGACGTTGACCGCCGATCCTCGCCGCGGACACTTGATCATTTTCAAACTTCTGGTTTTGCTGGTCGTCATCACCCTGGTGACCGTGGTGCTTCACCTGCTCGCGTTCGTGTTCTACAACCTGGCGGCCAGCGGCCACGACGGCTCTCTCTCGGCCGAGACCGTGTTCAGGTACGGGGCCGCTTCCCTGCTCAACAACGTCGTCAAAGGGATAGTCGGCATGGCCTTCGCGCTGATCACTGCCAGCATGGCTGGCGGCATGACCATTGCCCTGGTGTTCATCTTCATCCTCGACGAGATCATCTCAATCATTCCCGGGGTCGGCGATTACACGATGGGTCTGGCCCTGATCGACATCAGCAACTCGCTCCGGGGTTTCTCGGGTGACTTCTTCGGCGAATCGATCTCGATCGGGCGTTCGTGGGAGGCGGCCTCCCTGATCGTGGTCGCCTGGCTGCTTGGCCTGATGCTGCTGGGCGCACTTCGTTTCACCAAGAGCGACGTCAAGTAGACCCGCCGGTGGCGGGCCCTACTGGGTGTTCTCCCGAACAAAATCCTTGAGATCAGTGGTCATCGATTCGACCGAGCGCTCGGTCCAGTCCCGGACCTTGACCTTCGCCGCCTGATCGGTCAGCGAGATCACGACGCCGGCGACCAGACCGGCGATCAGGATCAGCGCCAGCAGCCCGAGCACGAATCTGAATGCCCTTGAAAAGAAGGACCGCTTCTTCACCGTGGGCCTTGGCGGCACCCCGGTATAGCGGGCAGGCGGCGGGGCCGGGCGGTGGGCAGTTCGGGCTGTTCGTTCGAGAGGGCGGGTGGCTGTTTCAGCCATCGGGAAGGTTTCGGGCGCCTCGGGGGACTCGTCGCCCATCTGGAGGGTCACGTCTTCACCGCGCAGTCCGCGCTCGAGTCCATCCGACAACGCGCCGGCGCTCAGAAAACGAAGGTTCTTATCGCCTTCCAGCGCCCGCATGACCGAACCGCTGACCGTTTCCGGTACGTCGGAGTTGTAGGTTAGCGGCGGCAGAGGCTTTTCGTTTTGTTGCCGAATCGCAAGTTCTGCCAGGGACGATCCTTCGTATGGCAGCCGACCGGTGAGGAACTGGTAGAGCACCACACCCAGGGCATAGACGTCGGTCGCCGGGGTGGCTTCTTCGCCTCGAACCTGCTCCGGCGCAAGGTAGGCCGCGGTGCCGACGACTGAACCTACCTGGGTGATTCTCGTCTGCTCGGCCGCCCGTGCGATGCCGAAGTCGGTCAGCTTGCAGGTCATATCCCCACCGCCGACCGGACCCCCGACGACCATCAGGTTGCCCGGCTTCACGTCCCGGTGAACGATTCCATGACGGTGTGCGTACTCGAGCCCGGCGCAGGCCTGGACGCCGATTTCGACCGTCGTCTCGGGGTCTAGTACTCCGCTGCCTTTGAGGATCTGTGCACCTGACCGGCCTTCGACGCATTCCATGACGATGAAGTGCCGCCCGCTGTCGACCCCGGTGTCGTAGACCTGGACGATGTTCGGGTGGATCAGCTTGGCCACCGCGAGCGCCTCGCGTCGAAAACGCGCGACGAAGCGATCGTCGTCGGAGAGATGCTCGGCCAGCACCTTCACTGCGACGGTGCGCTCGAGGATCCTGTCTTTGGCCCGGTAGACATTTGACATGCCTCCAGAACCGAGCTTGTCGTGCAGCTCGTATCGGTCGCCTAGGACGGTTGTATTGCTCATTTCCAGGTTCAGCTTTACTGATTCGGCGTGATCCCGCCCGAGCCGGGTCCAGTGTTGACCGGTGGTCCAGGCGTATTTGGCTGTTCGGGAGTGGTCGGCAGGTCGGGCTTGCCCGGGGTTTCGGGGTTGGCTTCGGGGGTTTCTTTTGGCTTGTCCGGCCTGTTCTCAACAGTTGATCCGGTGCTGCCAGTCTCGCCGGTGGTGGCTATTTCTGGCTCGGGTTTGACATTCGCCGATTCGTCCCCCGTGGCGGTGACTGCGCTGTCTTCGCAGTTGTCGCGCACCAGCTGGATCAGGCTGACCGCGCCGTCGAGCAGGGACTGGCTCAGTTCGGGGTCGACGCTCTGGGGCAGGTTTTCGGTCCGTTTCTGCACCCTGCCCGCGGAGTCCAGCGCTTCGAAGCACAGTCCTCCATCCACCTGGGTCTGAACCCGGTCGATGCTTACCGTAATCTGCTCCGCGGAATCGGGCGGAATCAGGTTGCTGCGGTCCTCTCCTCTGCAGGCCGAAAGCCCAGTCAGAACCAGCAGCAGGGCCGCCAGTAGCAGGGGTTTTCCGGCCTTCGAGCGCATCAGCGCGAGTCTAGAGATGGAGGCTTCGCGAAACATAAGTCCGACGATCCATCAATGGCCCTGGCTCAAGCGGTCGGCAAGGTGGCCCGGAAGTCCGGCCTGGCGGATCTGTTCAGCCGCCTGCTCAATCGGATACTCAACGCGGTGCCATTCGGCTGCCGGGGCTTCCGTTTCCAGGGAAAGCCAGGCGGCCCGGGGGTCTCCATCACGGGGCTGGCCGACGCTTCCGGGGTT
>CALEMO010000051.1 GCA_937910825.1 uncultured Solirubrobacterales bacterium
CGCGTTCCGGCGCAGCGGTGCCAAAGGTGCTGCCAAGGCATCTCCTCCGCCTGAGCCGGCGGATGAGCCGGGGCAACCGGCGCCCTCGATGCGTTCATCGGCAAGGCGCGCGGCGCGACCCGGACGTTCCGGATCCGGTGGCGGAAAGGGCAGACTGGTCGCGCTCGGCATTGCCGGCCTTGCGGCGATTTTGGTGATCTGTTTGCTTTTCGCGCTCTTTCAGCCATTCGGCGGTGCCGGCAGCGGTGAACCGTTCAAGGTCAATGTGCCGAGGGGAGCCGGCGTCGGTGAAGTCGGCGATCTCCTGGTCGAAAAGGAGGTTGTCTCCAACGCGACCCTGTTCGAAATCAAGGCGACGATCACTGGCAGACGGGCCGAGCTCTTTCACGGCAACCATCAGTTCAGGACCGGCATGAGCTATTCGGCCGCGCTCGACGAACTCGGTCAAAAGCCGGAAAAGGTTACCGTGACTTTGGTTTTGCCGGAAGGGCTGAGCCGTTCCGAGGCTGCCGATAAGGTGGCTGCGACGGGACTGACCGGCGACTACATGGCGGATTCCGTCAAGTCGAAAGTTCTCGACCCTGACGACTATGGCGCCGACGGCCAGGCCGAGAGCCTCGAAGGCTTCCTGTTCCCCGCGACCTATGAGCTCAAGCCGGGTTCCGATACCAAGGACCTGGTCGATCAGCAGCTAGGGGCTTTTAAGGACAACATTGCCGGCGTCGACATGAGTTATGCGAAGAAGAAAAACCTGAACGTCTACGACGTGCTGACCATCGCTTCGATGGTCGAGCGCGAAGTCTCGGTGCCGAAGGAACGAAAAACGGTTTCAGCCGCGATCTACAACCGGCTGGCGATGGGTGAGCCACTCTTCATCGACGCGACCACCCGCTTTGCAGTCGACAACTGGACCGAGCCGTTGACCGAGTCTCAGCTGGCGGTCGATTCGCCGTACAACACACGTACCAACCAGGGTCTGCCACCGGGACCGATTGGCAGCCCCGGCCTGGCGTCGATCGAAGCTGCCGCCCGGCCGGAAAATACTGACGTCTGGCTCTATGTGGTCGAGCCCGGCACTTGTGGGGAGCACACCTTTTCGTCAACGCTGGAAGAGCACAACCGAAACGTCGAGCGCTACCGGAAGGCACAGAAGGAGGCGGGCGGATCGCCTACCGAATGCTGATGCGCCCCGTGAAATGAACAAGCTGCCGGTCAAGCGCCTCGCGGTCCTCGGGCATCCGGTGTCCCACTCCCGCTCGCCGGCGATGCACAGCGCGGCCCTGGCCGACCTCGGCCTCGGACAGCAGTGGTCATACGAAGCGATCGACTGCGAGCCAGAGCGCCTGCCCGCCCTGATTGCCGGGATGGCTGCCCAGGGATTCGTCGGAGCGAACGTCACGGTGCCCCACAAGCAGGCCGCTTTGCTGGCCGCAGACAGCACTTCAGCAGCGGCCTTGCAGATCGGCGCCGCCAACACACTTACCTTCGGCCCTGAGGGTATTTACGCCGAAAATACGGATGCGCCGGGTTTGCTCGAAGCGATCGCAAGACCAGTTGCTGGAAAGCGGGCGCTGCTGCTGGGCGCCGGCGGCGCGGCCCGCGCCGTGCTCTGGGCGCTCGCCGGTGCCGGCGCAGACGTATCGGTCTGGAACCGGACGCAGTCAAAGGCCCTCGAACTTGTCGCGGCTCTCGGAGGCAGCGTCGAGAACGAGCCGGATCCCTCGCGCTTCGAGGTGATCGTCAACGCCAGCGCCGCGGGCCTCGGCGGCGACGGCGGGATAGAGAGTCTGCCGCTCGACCCCGGCGGGTTCGGGGACGGCCAGGTCGTGGTCGACATGGTCTACGGGGAGCAGCCGAGTTCCCTGCTGGCAGCCGCCGCCTCAGCCGGAGCGAGCACCGTCGATGGCATCGAGGTCCTGGTCAGGCAGGGGGCGCTTTCGTTTCAGTCCTGGACAGGGCTGGAGCCGTCGTGCGACATCATGAGGATGGCTGCCCGGAGCTGACTCCGGAGTTTTTCGGGAAAGTGCTCAGCCGGGCGATCTCTTCGCCGGATTCGAGCTCGACGATGCGCAGGACTCCCTCATCGGTTGGCAGGATCAGACTGAAGACGGCAGGGGCGTACTCGCTCGCCGTGGCGGTCAGGCCGAGCGCGGGGATCGCGACGTCGAGCGGGCGTGCGGAATCGACCGCGAGCGATACCTGCGCTCCCGGTTCAAGGTGGACGCTCATTCCGGACCTGATCGTGACCTGTTCGATACCGGGCAGGGCATCGCTTACGCCTTGTCCGGCCCCGCCTACATTGCCAGTTGCGCCATCGGCACCGGTCGCAGCGCTGGAGCCGGTCGCCCCGGTCGTAGTCTCTCCCCGGGGCTGCTCGTCGGTCGACGGTTCCGGCACCACGATCGAGACCAGCGCGGAGATGCCCAGCAGGACCAGCATCACGATTATCAGCCTGCGGGCAGCCACGACTTCTCAGGCTCTGCCTGCGGCGGATCGCTTTGGCCCTACTCGGGAGGCGTAGCTCATGCTGTTGTCAATACCCTAGAGGCAGATGAGTTTCCGCTTCACAACCGCTGGAGAGTCCCACGGGCCGGGCCTGGTGACGATCGTCGAGGGTCTGCCCGCAGGACTTGAGCTCGACCGCGAGACCCTGGATCGCGACATGGCACGCCGTCAGCTGGGCCACGGACGCGGCGGGCGCATGAAAATCGAGTCCGACGCCGTTGAGCTGCGCTCGGGCGTGAGGCACGGCTACACCATGGGTGGCCCCGTAGCCGCTCTGGTCGCGAACCGCGACTACAAGAACTGGGATGAGCGCATGAGCCCCTGGCCGATCGAAGGGGAGATCCCGCCGGTAACTTTGCCACGCCCGGGCCACGCCGACATGGTCGGAATGTGGAAGTACAAGCAGGACGACCTGCGGCCGATCCTTGAGCGCGCCAGCGCCCGCGAGACCGCCGCCCGTGTAGCCGCCGGCGCGATCGCCAGGGCCTTTCTCACAGCGGTCGGAGTGACGGTGCGCAGCCACGTGACCCAGATCGCTTCGGTCTCGGCTCCGGAGCGTGACGATCTCGGCATCGAGGACTTCGACGGGGTCGACGACGATCCCGTGCGCTGTCTGGACCCGGCGACGTCGGCCCGGATGGTTGAAGAGATCAATACCTTGCGAAAGCAGAACGAAAGCCTGGGCGGCAGCTTCGAGGTCCGGGTCTTCGGGCTGGTTCCGGGGCTTGGCAGCCACGTCTCCTGGGAGGATCGCCTCGACGGCCGACTTGCCCAGGCGATCTGTTCGATCCAGTCGATCAAGGGGGCTTCGATCGGCGAGGCATGGGATGTCGCCGGGCGCCCGGGGTCGGAAGCCCACGACGAGATCTTCTATTCCGAGGAGCGTGGTTACTACCGCGAGACCAACCACGCCGGTGGGCTGGAAGGCGGCATGACCAACGGTATGCCGTTGTCAGTCAGGGCAGCGATCAAGCCGATCTCGACAATGACCAAGCCGCTGCGCTCGGTGGACACTGCGACTCTCGAGCCGGCCAAGGCCCATAAGGAACGCACCGACTCGACCGTCGTACCGGCAGCTGCTGTGGTCGGTGAGGCAATGGTTTGCCTCACCCTGGCCAAGTGCTACCGGGAAAAGTTCGGCGGGGACCACATCGACGACGTGCTCGGCGCGATCGATGCCTACAGGGACCGAATCGGCTGGCGATGATCTGCCTGGTCGGGTTCATGGGTGCGGGCAAGTCGACCGCCCTTGCCGAACTTCGCTCCAAAGGACTGCGCACCGCTGATGCCGACCGGCTGATCGA
>CALEMO010000052.1 GCA_937910825.1 uncultured Solirubrobacterales bacterium
GCCGGTAGTTTGGCACCTGAAGCGAATCGAACGATCTCCGGAGTAGGTTCGTCAAGCGACTCCCTCCCCGATGCCCTCCCTCAAGGCCCGATCGAGAATCGCGGCAGCCTCTTCGAGTGTTTTCGCCTGCTCGACGCTCAATGAGTCGAGAAGGCGGGCCAGGTATGCGCTTTTTCTGGAGCGGTGCTCTTCCAAATAGGCAGCACCCTGCGGCGTGACCTCAAGCCGGCAACTTCTTCCATCTTCCGGATCGTCCGAGCGGTCAAGCAGGCCGTCTTCTACCATCTGGCTGGTGATCCTGGTGATCGTCGGCCGCTTGACTGACTCAACTTCAGCCAGTCGGGTGGGCGATACGGGCCCGTGTCGTTCAACCGAGGCAAGTGTGGCAAGGGCGGTCGGTGTGAGATCGCTGCCCGCCTCCTGGCGAAGCTTTCTGGCGGTTCGGGTGATAGCCAGACGTAGAGACTCAGCAGATTCTCGATTTCGGGCTTGAACGCTAGGCTCAGAGGACGTCTGACGCACCGTCTGCCGTTCCGCCTGACGTTGCGTATTCGGGCCACTTTCGTGCTTGCCAACATCTGATCTACCGAATATACTTCGCATTGCTAATTAGCATAGCAAACTACCCTTATTTACTCAAGGGGCGCGTCTAAACTCGGTGATAAGGCTGCGAATTTCGAAACATGGCCGATCTGTTGCGCAGACAGGCCCGATAGACCTTGTGCCGAAGGTATCCCGGATGAGCGGCGATGCAAGAAAGGGATTCCGGCACCAGCTCGGCGCGGAGCTTTCCGGACGGGATGATCCCGAGAACGGCGTAGTTGGCCCAAGGGCCCTGAAGGCCCAGGCGATGCTTGAGACCCCGTTGCTGATCGCGGCTGCGTTGACCTTGCCGAGCGTCGCCCTGACCGAGGCCAATTTTATCAGTGGCAACCTCAAAATTGTGGCCGATGTGCTCAATTGGGGCACTTGGCTCGCCTTCGCCTTCGAACTGGTCGTGATGCTCGCTCTGGTGCCAGACAGGAAGCTCTACCTCAAGCACCATCCGGTCGAACTGATCGTGGTCTTCCTCACGCCCCCCGTCCTGCCACCCGGCCTGCAGTCCCTGAGGGCCGTTCGGTTGTTACGCCTGTTGCGTCTGCTCAAATTCGCCGAAGTCACACATAAGCTCTTCTCCAACAGGGGCCTGCGTTACGCGGGCCTGATGAGCTTGATTACGGTGGTCGCCGGGGGCGCTATGTTCCGGGCTTTCGAAAGCAGCCACCAACAGCTTGACGAGTGGCAAAGCTTCTACTGGGCGATCTCGACCATGACCACCCTCGGTTCAGAGTGGCAACCAACAACCGTCGGATCCCAGGTCACGGCGATCGTCCTGCTGCTGGTCGGAATCGCCTTTATCGCGATGCTCACCGGGGCAATCGCCCGCCGCTTTCTTACCCCGTCCGAAGCCGAGCCGGCGTCGCGGCCGCCTGACGGCGAGCAGGACCGGGGTCCGGATTGAAAGCAGGGGCAAGGTCAGAGCTCAACGATTCGGACGCGGCTGCGCCTCCCGGGGCTGCCAGCAATGGAAGCTCTACCTGCGGCGGCAAGAGTCAAGCGACTCTTACGACTTGGCGATCTACGCCAGAAACAGAGTTGCTGAGACTTCGCTCAAGCGAACCGTCTGCAGCCTTTCCCGAACGGCGAAGTCTGAGCTGAAGCCGCCTGCTCAGAGGCCCGAAGGATGGCGCACGATGAACTCCGAATAGTCGTGGAGCGAAAGGTCTGTTGACCACTTCGGCCCCGACCCGCCGGTGCCTGAAGTGTCCCAACGCAACCCGGCGAAAACAGCGAATGCGTGTCCTGGGTTTCCGTAGACGCTTATCCAGTTGCCGGCGCCCGGTTCGCCCCAGGTCGTGAAGCCAGTGGAGTCGAGCGGGCTTGAGATCAGGCCGCCCCCGTTCAGGGCATAGCTGATTGCGCCCGAACAGTCGTAGCCGGACGAATCGAAAGATCCGTGCCCGCCACCCCACAGATACGGATAGCCGACGATTGCGTTCGCGGAGGCGATCACATCCTTCACCGCCTGGGGGGCGCTGGCCGGGGCCGAAGCCAGGCCGTTTGAATTGAGGACAGCCGTCGCCCCTGAAGTCGGGGCCGGCGCCGGCGCCGCCGAGCTGCTCGCGGGGTCCACGCTCAGATCCGGAAGATTTCCTTCGATGTCACCGGCGCGCTGCTGTAGCGCTTCGATTCTCTGTTCACGCATGTCCCTTGTCGCGAGGAATTCAGCGCGCTGGGATTCGACTGCGTCGCGAGCCGCAGCCGCCGCTTTTTCTTCGACGGCGATCTCATCCCGGGCGGCCTGGAGCTTCTTCTCCCTGCCTTCCATGTTCTCCACAAGCAGACTGACCTGATTTCTCAGCTCGGTGACCCGCTCAATTACAGCTTCGTCCCGGTCTTGGATGCTCTCCGCATATTCGGTACTCGAGACGAGTTCTGACCAGCTGGTCGCGGTCAGAACAATTTCTGACATGTCCGGGGTGCCGGCTATGTAGAGGGCCACAAGCTGGTCGGCAAGAATGTCGAGCGCTCGCTTGAGCCGGGCTCTCACCGCCTTCAGATGGCGGCGTTCGGCAGCAAGCTTCGCTTCGATCTTGTCCAGTGCCGCCTGTTTCGCGGCCAGCTCTGCTTCCAGGGCATCGGCCTTCGTCCGCAGGCCGGAAAGTTCGCCCAGCAGGGCATCGACCCTGCGGTTGTCCTCAGCCACCTGGGCCTTCAGCCCATCGACCGAACCGGAAATCTCGGCAAGCTTGTTCTGCGCCCTGTCGTAGCGCTGCTTCGGGGTTACCGCATCCGCGGGCCCGGAATGCAGCATGAGCACGCCAAAAGTCATTGCCAACAGAAGCGCAGTGGCAATGGTCAGAGGGCGACCACGGCCGCTCTGCTTTTTATCAACGTATTCGGGCATTCAGGGTTCGCCGCATGCTCCGGGCGAAAGCACACCGTAGCGAGGCCCCTTTGGTGGAATGCAGGGAATCCAGGATCTGGGAAATCTCGTGCAGCGAGAGGAAGCGGGAACGTCAGCCAGACGGATTGAGATCCATGGTCTGCGCAACGAGATCGTATGAGCGCAGCCTGTCAGCACGATCAAAAACCATGGTCGAAATCATCAGCTCATCGGCTCCGGTTGCGGCTACCAGCTCCTCCAGTCTCAGCCTGACTGTCTCCGGACTGCCGAAAACGTGTCCCTTGGCGATTGAGGCGACGGCCGACTCTTCATCGGGAGTGAAGTCATGATCGGCCGCTTCCTCTGGTGACGGGAAACGCCCCGGCCTGCCCTTGCGCAGGCGGCTGAAGGCCAGCCGCGACGGACCTGCCAGCCAGCGGGCTTCTTCGTCGCTTTCCGCGCAGATGACCCCGACCGCTACCATCACCCGCGGCTTCTCCAGATACCTGGACGGGGCAAACTTCGACCGGTAGAGCTCGATCGCCGGAATCGTATTCTGCGCGCTGAAGTGATGGGCGAAGGAATAAGGCATGCCCAGCAGGCCGGCGACCTGCGCCGTGTAGCCGCTCGAGCCCAGTAGCCAGATCTGCGGATGGCGTCCCAGGCCCGGCACCGCGGTTATCGAGGCATATGGATGCCCCGGCGGAAATTCCCCGTCGAAAAAACCGGTCAGCTCTGCAAGCTGCTGCGGCAGTTCCTCGTCCGACAGCGCAGCCATCGATCGGCGCAGCGCCGCCGCAGTAATCTGGTCAGTTCCTGGAGCACGCCCTATGCCCAGATCGATCCGCCCGGGATGCAGTGCGTCGAGTGTGCCGAACTGTTCGGCAATTACGAGTGGCTGATGGTTGGGCAGCATCACTCCACCGGAACCGACCCGGATCGTGCTCGAGCTTGCGGCCAGATGAGCGATCACGACGGCGGGAGCAGAGCTCGCAATTCCCGGCATGTTGTGATGTTCAGCCACCCAGTGGCGCGAATACCCCAATCGCTCCACATGTGAGACCAGCTCGGTCGAAGCTTCGAGGGCTTCGGCAGGGTCAGATCCCTCGATCACCGGTACAAGGTCGAGTACCGACAGGCTGAGCCCCTCTTTCAAGGCGCCTGCCATGCAGAGACAAGGTCACTCTCGCTGGGATTCTGGCCCTCACTGGAAAGTGGGTAGTAGGCGTCGACCCCGATCAGGTCAAGACTGTCAAAGAATTGGACTTGCTCAACTTCGTCCCAATTCGCGGCATAGGTCAGCGGGGCCCCGTATTTGCCTCTGACCAGGGAAGTGATCTCCTGCCAGGGCTCCGCATCGCTTGTCATCAACTTCAGTTCGTGCCGATCGAAAACA
>CALEMO010000053.1 GCA_937910825.1 uncultured Solirubrobacterales bacterium
CCGCTGCTTGCTTAAAGCCGATCTCACGCGGCCTGAAAATCGCCATCCCCAGGTCGATCGCGAAAAGTACGAGGACCAGGCCGACAGTGGCGAACCACGCGGTTGTTGTCACGTCAAGCATCGGCGTGATCTTCGCAGTTCAACACCCCGGGCCGGTTACCGGCCCGGGGTGGAACTCAGTGCTTCATCGCTGCCGGGTGTCGGCTAGCGGTGGCCCTTGTAGGCGACAACCTGCTGGTAACCGCTCGGACGGTTGGTATAGGCCATCGTCAGGATGTTGATCGGCGAGAACTTGATCTGCTCCGCCGTGGCACTTGACTGCCACTGCGACGGATCAGCCGTGCCGTACTTGATCTCCAGCTCTGTGCCGGACTGGGCGATCGCATTCCAGACTGCCGTCTGGCAGGCGCTCAGGCTTCCCTTGCCGCAGTAGCTCTTCTTGAACGGCTTCGGCTGGCTCTTGCCCAGCAGCTTCTTGATGTCGCGCTCGAAATACTGGTACCAGCCGGAGTACTGACCGCCCGGCGGCTGATCGAAGCGCCTGAACAGCGAATTCAGCTCATCGAGCTGGGAGCCGATCTGCGGCTTCATGAATGCATTGGCAATGTTGGTCCAGGAGCCGTCCATCGAAGCGGCACCGGGGGCATCGATCAGGCCATCGGCGTTGCGGTCGAGCCTGCTTCCGGCCTTGTTGGTCCAGTCGCGCATCTGCTTCAGCATCTGCCCGGCCTGGCTGGTCGGCGGCTTCGAGCCGTTGAGCAGCTTGCGAAGCAGCGGCACGGTGACGACCGCGCGCACATCCTGGGTGGCACCGGAGTTCATCGCCGAAGCGACAGCCGGCAGGTTCCACTTGCCCTTGCTGTTCTTGTTCTTCTTGAGCTGCCTGGTCAGCAGGTCGACTCGGGCGACCGATCCGGCGCGACCCCACTGGTCGTCGGCTGACGCGAAGCGCTTCGCGACACCGTTATTCCAGTTGACGATCTTGCCGTTCTTCTTGATGCCCTGCGGATGCTCGCTCTTGTTCATGAACCCGGTCCACTCGTACTGGCCGGTGCCCTTGGTCAGCAGGCGGGGATCAACCTGCGGATGACGCTCCGGCAGCTTGCCGCTTGTGAACTCGGCGATCACCTTGTTATCGATGTAGAACGAGTTGAACGTCTGCGGCGACTTGTTGGCAGCGTCGAAGAAGCTCTGCGCGCTGTCAACTGTGCCGTTTGAAAGGTCACGGTTGAACATCACGTCGAGCACGTCCTTGCCGTAGGTGGAGCGCTTCGCGGAGATCGCGACCTTCGTGCCGTTGACCGTGCCGTAGCCGGTCACCGACCCATGGACGGTGGTCATGAAGTTGACCGGGTCACCGTTGAGCGTTCCGGCATAGAACGGCTCCATGCCTATGCACTGTCCCTTGTACATGTACTTGGTATCGCTACCACCACAGAGAGTCTCTGCGAACTGGTCGACGATGTCGGCGGAAGCCGAAGTCAAAGTGGTTGAGAAGTCCTCGCCACGACCGATCAGCAGGTAGCCCGGAGCAAATGCGGAGGTCGCACCGCGCCATACGAGGTCGGGTGCGTTCATGTCGATCTCGTAGGTGAAGCCGGGGTAGTTGTAGCCGATCTGCGGGCCGCCGACCATCAGCGGCTTATTGGTCGCCGACTTCTTCTTGCTGATCATCAGCGTGTTCGAAGACTGCGGCCTGGGCTGATTCGCCGTAAGCGGAACCGGCGCGCCGCCGCCGACCGGGTCGAAAGCGTCATAGCTGTCGTGATCGAGGATCACCGTTCCGGCACGGCCGTTCTGGGGAAGCGGCTGGTAGGGGAAGCTGTCGCCGACCGAGAACGGTGCACCGTTGTTCTTCTGCTGGGCGAGGTCGTCGAAGACCTTCCAGCCGTTCTTGGTGCCGAGCCGGTCCTGCAGTCCCGAGAGGAACTCCGAGCGGCGGGCTTCGTCGCCGCCACCTTCGCCGAGGAACTGGCCCTTGAATGCGTTGAGCGAATAGATGTCGTTGCGGGTCCAGTCCGCTGTAGCCGGGCTGTTGGCGTCCAGGTAGTCGTTCATTCCCGAGAGGAAGGTGTCGATGTCGTCAAGTACGGCCTGGCCTTCGGGGCCCTTGGCCTGCAGTGCCTCTGTCTGCTGGGCCACTACCGCTTCAGTCTCGTCGCTCGGCACGAAAGTCTTCAGGCCGAGGATCAGGGAGTAGGAGGTGATGTTCGGAAGGTCAATCGCCGCGGCCCTGGAGTTGAAGCGGGCCTGCGCGAGCAGGAAGCCGCGATCCTTCTGGGCGATCCAGCCGGCCGCCCAGATGCCGCCGTCGTAGCTGGTCGAGTTCACGTGGGGGACGTTGAACTTGTCCCGGGTGATCGTTACTCCGGGGTACGGAACCGGTTCGTCGGTACCGGGGCCGTCAGGACCGATGCCCAGGCCCTGCGACTTGAAGTTCTGCTGGAGGTCGGAGTAGGTGACGCTGTTAAAGAGCGGAGTCAGCGCGTTGTACATCAGCGCCTGGCTGTCCGCACCGGGAGGTGTCGGGATCGAACCCCACTGTCCGGAAGGGATGATGTTCAGCGAAGTGGCTGAATAATCCTTGACGGCGTGAGCCTGAGTGGCCATTCCGAACATCAAGATGGCGAAAGCCATCAAAAAGCGGCGCATGTATCTCTCCTGTGAGTCGCGGCAATTTATGAGCGGTGCGCCAATAACCGGCACACCGATGTCTTTAACACAGCTTTACAATAACGGATTCGCCCGGGCCCACATATTTATGCGGCACCCAACTATCCCGGTGCAGCCCGGCCGCGGCGGAAAGCAGTGCCCTTGGCCTCGCCCGGGATACGATCGAATGCCGACGCCATCTGGCGAGGCGCTTGACGCGGCCGTTGACTGAGCGGAGAGGGTGGGATTCGAACCCACGGTACGGAAACCGCACACTTCCTTAGCAGGGAAGCACCTTAAGCCGCTCGGCCACCTCTCCGGAGGTGCTGATTGTAGGGATTCGCGGGATGGGCTGGGTAGTCTGCAGGGTCAGATGGAACCCCCCGTGCGCAATCACGCCTTCTATGAGCAGGTATTCAGCGAAGTCGAGGCTCCATTCGCTTTCGTCGATCTGGATTCGATGTGGGCCAACGCCGACAAGATGCTGGCCCGGGCCGGAGACAAACCGATCAGAATCGCCTCGAAGTCGCTGCGCTGCCGGGCCCTGATCGAGCGCATCCTCGAATACCACGACCGCTTGCGCGGCGTCATGACCTTCACCCTCGCCGAGACCCTCTGGCTGGACGAAGAAGGCATGGAAGACCTGCTTTTGGCCTATCCGACGACCGATCTGGAAGCAGTCCAGCGGCTTGCCGTCGAGCATGCCGCCCATCCCGAGGTCGCGCCGATCCTGATGGTCGACTGCGTCGAGCAGCTTGACCTGATCGAGTCGGTCCTCGGCAGTCAGGCCGGCCCGCTGCGCCTTTGCCTGGAGCTCGACCCCGCCTGGCAGACCTTGCGCGGCCGAATGACGATCGGGGCCAAGCGCTCCCCGGTTCGCACCCCGGAGCAAGCGGTCGCCCTGGCCGAAGAGATCGGCCGGCGGGATCGGCTCGAACTGGTGGCGATCATGGCCTACGAAAGCCAGATCTCGGGCGTCGGCGACGAACCGCCGCAACAGCGCCTGCGCTCGCGAAAGATCAAGTGGATGCAGAAGAACTCGATCGAAGAGATCAAGGGGCGCCGCGCCGAAGTTGTCGAAACGGTGAAGAAGGTCGCCGACATCCAGATCGTCAACGGCGGAGGCACCGGTTCACTTGAGTTCACCTCGGCCGAGGCGGCGGTGACTGAGGTGGCCGCCGGATCCGGCTTTTACGCACCCACCCAGTTCGACCATTACTCGCGCTTCTCCCTGACCCCGGCGGCTGCTTTCGCGATCCCCGTGGTCAGACGGCCGGGCCCCCGTGTGGTGACCGCGCTCGGTGGTGGATACCTTTCCTCCGGAGCACCCGGGCCGGCACGCATGCCGGTGCCCTGGCTGCCGGAAGGCCTCAGCCTCGACGACGACGAGGGAGCCGGCGAGGTCCAAACTCCCCTGCTCGGTCCGGCGGCTGACCAGCTCAAGCTCGGCGACAACGTCTATATGAGGCACAACAAAGCCGGCGAGCTTTGTGAGCGCTTCAACTCACTGCTGCTGGTCGAAGGCGGCGAGATCGTCGACGAAGTGCCTACTTACCGCGGCGAAGGCCATGCGTTCCTCTAGCCGACCCCGGCAAGTTCTGGCTTTTCGGCCGCGGCGGCAACCTCAACCACCATGCCGCCCCACAGGACCAGCACTCCACCGCATCTGAGCCAGTGGGTTGCCGCATGAGGGCCGACCAGCAACGCGGCCTTGGCGAGCACTTCCGCTTCGACCGCCGTCGGTGCCGCGGCGGTTGCCTGAACCACGCCGGTGAATGCGGTCAGGCCGGTACCCGGATCGATCAGGTGATGGCGGTACTGCCCATCGGGCCCGCTCCAGGCCCGGCGGGTGATTCCACTTGTCGCCACAGCATGTCCTGAGGGAATGACCATCTCGGCCATTGCCCTGTCCCTTGCCGAGGCCGCCGCTGTCAAAGCGCAATCCGACCGGTCTGCGACCAGACCGCGATCTGGATCGACCTTGACCTGTGCCCAGAGGGCCTTTGGGTCCGAAGCGGCCGGATGCCTGTGAATTCCTACCGGGATAGGCCCGGGGTCTGGCTGCGCGCGAAAGTTTCGCGATTCTCCGTATCCGGCTCGCTCGATTGCGTCAACCAGGGTCGCATCGACCAGGCCACCGCTTGCCCGAGCGACTTCAACCACCTCTCCCAGGAACCTCAGCATCAACGGGCTGACTTCGACCACTTGCCCCGGGTTGCTGTTCAGGCGGCTGAGTTCCGACCCCGGATCGAACCTGGTGAGGTCCGAATGAAGCTGGTGGACTATCGCCTGAACGCCCGGCAGCAAATGTTCCGCATCCGGGTCGTCAATCGAGATCCTGACCCGGCCACCCAGCGCCGCGAACTCGCTGCTGCGAATCCGCTTCGCACGACGCTGGCGATCGAGCAAACTGGCCGCCGCCAACTTCTTCGGATCGCCTGAAGATTTCATCGATTCATGATGCGCTTCATTCCTAAGCTGACGATGAAGGTTTCCTTTGGACTCCCCGAAGGTTTCAGTCGCCGAGAACTTCTTTCACGTACCCGTTGCTGAACGTGCGGTTCGGGTCGAGCTCGCCACGAACCTGCTGGAACGCATGCCAATCTGGATAGCTATCGGCGAGATCGGGGGCACGACGCGAATGCCGCTTGCCCCAGTGGGGCCGCCCGCCCATCGAAACCAGGAGGCGCTCGATCTGCTCGAAGTAGGGGCGCCACTCAGCGTTTCGGTGCTGGTGAACCGCCACATATATAGAGGCCCGCCCGCTCGACGGGCTGATCAATGCGTCATCTTCAGCCGAAACGCGACATTCGATCGGCATGCCGAGCGGAAAGCGCTCGCTTTCGATCATCTCCAGCACGGCGGCGACCGCATCCGGTCCGACCTCTCGCGGCAGCGCATATTCCATTTCGTTGAAGCGGATCGTCCGATAGTTGGCGAAGGCCCGGTGTGAAACGTCGACCTGTTCGGCCTGATTCATGAACCTGGCCGAAAACCGGGCCGTCTTCGGGATCATCGAAGGCGCCCGGTTCATCAAGCGCAGCGCGGCGTCACCGAGGCCGTTCTCGATCACCACGTCGCTCGCAAAGCGTTCGAGCCGACCGCGCGGCGCTAGCGCCAGCCCGGTCCGGTTGCGACAGATCGTCAAGGCCGTATCGGTGTACGGGAAAACGAAGAATTCGAAGTGCTCGTTTTGTGCAACCAGTCGGTCGAAGTCGGCGAGCACCTGCTCGAGGGGCATCGGGCTGTCAATCCGGTGGAGGTTGAAAGCCGGCACCGTCTGCAGGGTGACCGAGAGGATTACTCCCAGCGAGCCGATCGCCACCCTTGCGGCGCTCAGCCGCTCCGGTGAATCGTCGCCATCGAGCTGGTGAACCTGACCGTCGGCGCTCAGCAGCTCGATCCCGGTTACCTGAGCGGAGATGTTGGCAAACCCTGCGCCCGTGCCGTGAGTCCCGGTCGATATGGCGCCACTGATCGTCTGCGCGTCGATGTCCCCCAGGTTCGGCATCGCCAGGCCCAACCGGTCGAGCTCTGCATTCAGCCGGGAAAGAACGGTGCCTGCCGCAACCTTGACCAGGCCACTTTCGAGGTCGGCATCCAGCACTCCGCTCAGGGCGCTGATGTCGATCAGGAAATCATCCGAGATGGCGGCCGCGCTGAACGAATGTCCCGAGCCGACCGTGCTCACCTGGCGGCCGGCCGCCGCGGCCGTGGTGACCGCTTCGATCAGCTGCGTACGGCTGGCTGGCCTCACAAAGTCCCGCGGCGAACAGGTCTGGTCCCCCGCCCAGTTGCTCCAATGGTGTTGCTGCTCCGCGGAATTCAACTCAGGTCGGCTCCGGAGCTGCTTCGGCGGGGGCACGCGCGGCAATCGAGCGGGCGACGGTCCCGGTCGCGCCGAGCACGAATACGGTGATCAGCGCCGGCAGCAGGTAGCCGCTGAGACCGGTCAGTACGCCGGCGCCTATTGCCCCGAGCATCTGTCCTCCGCCCCAGGCTACGTTCGCCGCACCCGAGGCATAACCCTGGTTTAGACCGGCCGCGGCAGCGACGTCGGCGATCAATGTGCTGGCCGGGGTAAAAGCGATGCCGGAGCCGAAGGCGATGAAAATCACGGCGACGAAGATAACCGTCAGGTCCGCGAAGATGCCGACCACGGCGATCGCCACGGCGACGATCGCTATCCCGACAAGATACGGCCCGGTGCGCCCGACCCGGTCGCTGTAGCGACCGACCAGTGGGCCGACCACCGCTTCTGCCACCGAGCCCGCAGCGAAAGCCGCGGCGATCAGCAACGGCGTCGCCCCGAGGTCGTCCATGCGCAGCGGAGCGAGCACCACGATCAGACCGAAAGCAAACGACGGCGCCGCCAGCAGCAAGATCGAAGGCAGAAGTCCCGAGCCCCGGGCGGCATCGACCGCCTGGTCGATTCGCTGGCTCTCCACACTTGAAGGCGAAGGAATGCTCCAGGCCATAAACCCCAAGATGATGGCCAGCAGGAAGACCGAGCTGAAGACGATCTCGGTGCCGATCTGATGAGCGAGCACCCCGAGCGGCGCGCCAGTCAGTTCGCCGACCACGGCCGCGGCGATCACCGTGCCGACCAGGCTGCCGCGCTGCTCCGGCGGGCCGGCGGATACCACCCAGCTGATCGCTCCGGCCCAGAGCATTGCGCCGCTGGCACCCTGGAAAAAACGGCTGAGATCGAGCAGCCAGGTCTGCTCGGCGAAGCCGAAGATCGGGCTGAAGATACCCATGCCGACCAGGCCGATGAGTACCGCTCGGCGGGAGTTGAAGCGGGCGACGAACCAACCGGCCGGCAGCGCCGCGACCAGGGTCCCGGCCGCAAAGCTGCCGGAAAGCAGACCGACCCCGGCCTCGGAAAGGCCGAGGTCACTGCGGTAGTCCGGCAGCAGTGGGGTCAGGACCGAAAAGAAGGCGACTTCGAGGAAGACGACCGAGCAGGCAAGAATGAGCAGACGACGCATCGCCCCATCCTGACACTCCAGCCGCCGACCGGCCGATCACGCTTCGGCATGTCAGACTTAGCCACGCTGAAGCTCCGCAGTTTAACTTCCCCGGAGGGGTGGCAGAGCGGTTGAATGCACTGGTCTTGAAAACCAGCGTGGGTCCTAAGGCGTTTCGAGGGTTTGCGTACCCCATCGCTGCCCCACAGGGCCATCCTTAGAGCGACCCATTTGCGTTGCTGGGAGCACCACCGCTCTTTTATGCCCCTCTCGACCTGTGTGGCCATGCATCCATATCGATCACCAGAAGTTCACGACTGTCTCCTGCTCCGGCATAACTGGCGCTGAGGCCAGGCGCTCCCGGCTTTTCTGAGGGGAACCCTTTCGAGCTCGCCCATGATCTCGTCGATGAGCAAGTTGCCCCGTATAAGTTCAGCCAGTCGGCGGCATCGGCTCAGGAGCCCCTGGCCGGCAGTAACTTGATCCGTTTCTTTGA
>CALEMO010000054.1 GCA_937910825.1 uncultured Solirubrobacterales bacterium
TTGCCGCCGAAGCGAAGACAACGGCGCGCGATTCGCCGCTGAAGTCAGGCTCGGTTCGGAGCTCGTGAAAAGCGCGCGCTTCGGTCGATTCGATGACGTCATCAAACCATCCTTGCGGCACTTCCTCTTGATCAGTCACGCAAGAAGCAGCTTGCTCAAGGACTCGACGTCAATGTCGCCGTAACCGACGGAGGGAATCTCACCCGGATCATCCAAAGAGACGCCATTGAGGATCCGTGGCGGCGCCCGCGCTGGTCGCCGGCTTCTCTAGCGGCGACGATCGGGGTTTGGTGTCATAATCCGCTCTTATGAGCTCGATAAATCAATCTTTGTATCGCCTGTGCGGTATCTCGGTGGTGGCGTTGGTGGCAGCATTCGCATCCTTGGCCGCGACCCCGGGAGCCGATGCCCACGGAACGCTGAACCTCTACGGGAAAACCGCGACCGCCAACAGGAACGGAACGCTTACCCTCACGATCCCCCACGGCTGCGGGTCTAACGACACGACAACCACCAAGATCGTCCTCACGCTTGGCAGCCGCTGGCGGAGTGTCAAGCCGGCAAGGGTTACCGGCTGGCAATCGAGGGTGAAGCGTTCAGCCAAAGGGAGGCGGCAAATTACCTGGAGGTCAATCGGCAGCGGGCTTCCGAACGACCAGTCCGGCGACTTCCCGCTTGCGGTTCGCTGGCCCAGGAAGGCCGGCATATACAACACGCCAACCGCGCAGTACTGCGGCTCTCAGCTGATGTATTGGAAGGACCCCTTCAACGCAGCCGCCGACGGTGACCTGCCTTATCCAGCGGTCTACCCGGTACCCCGAGTGAGGGTGCGCTCCGCATCCAGGCACTCGCCGACCTCAGTAACCCGATCATCGCCATTGGGTCCCTGCCCGCTAGCGCGAACACTCCCTTTCAGCCAGTAAAGGCAGCACTTGTCGCTGTCCCCGTCGGGGTCATCGCGACCGCAGTGATGGGCCTCGAGCGGATCATCGTCTTCGGCGCGATCACGGTCGGAGTCAACCGGACCTTCGCTCTGGCGAAGGTCACCTGCCCGCAGGGACGCTGCTCGATCGAGAAATTAATGGAGCCAAGCTGCGGATCAAGGGTCGAAGCTACAAAGCTCAGGCGCTGTTTCCGGGCTCCAGCTTCAGCGCCGGACAGACCCGCAACCCTGAAGGTGAAAATCCCCCGCAGCGCCTGCAAGCGGCTGAAGCAGCCCAAGTCAGGCATCGTCTCGGTGTTCTCGGTCTCGGTTGCCAACGAAAACGGCGGCGAGTCGCAGGTCAAGGTATTTGCTCGCTCAAGGCCGGGCTGAAGAGGGGCTGAATCCGAAGCCAGGCCGGGCTGGCAGCGAGGGTCGCCGCTGCATGGGGCAGCGGCGACAGCTACAAATCAGGTCATGCTGATCTCTGGCAAATGGGCTGATCTGAGGATCTTGCTGGCGCTGACCCTGATCGCGGCGGCCGGGCTGGCCGGCTGTGGCGGCAAAGCGCCTACCGGTGAAGGGGCCTCTCCCGCGCCGCTGTTCCTGGTTCCGGGGCTCGGCATGAGCGCGCTCGAGGTTCAGGTCAGAGGTGACCAGGCTGATTTCGACTTTGACTTCCTGGTGCCGGCGATGAATCCGGTGGACACCCTGCCCGGGGGAGCCTCAAGTGCCTTGGAATACTCGGTGGCCAGCGGCCTGCCGCAAGCACAGGCCAAGCGGGTCCGCGACTGGATCTCGCTGGCGATCGACCGGAACGGAGTGGCGAGCAACCAACCCGGAGTGAGCGTGGCACCGGTGTCGGTGGGCGAGGACTTCGCCGCCGAATGTCCGCGGTACATGGCGATGGCCAACCAGCTCGCCGCCGAAGGCTGGTCGGTCGATTCGAACCTCTTTTGCCTGCCCTTTGATTATCGCCATGCCCCCGGGGAGAATTCATTTGTCTCGGACTTCAAGAGCCGGGTTCAAGAGGCGGTGTCGCAGGCAGACGGCCAGAAGGCGGTTGTGGCCTGTCACAGCCAGGGTTGTCTGATGGCTTATCAGGCGATCCGGGTAATCGACCCGGTCTGGGTTGAGGCCAACCTCGCCCTGCTCTACGGATTCGCCGGCCAATTTTCGGGCTGCAGCGACTGCCTTCGCTGGGCCTTCCAGCCGGGTTGGAGCTGGAACCCGGACGATCAGGGAGCCTCGCCGGTTGATCCCAGCTGGGTCGGGGAGCTGGCGCTTGGACTTCAGCCAAGTGTCTACGGCAAGGCGGTCCTCTATCGCAACGGGTCGCAGGCGTACCGGGCAAGCGATGCGAGGACCTTGCTACGGGATGCCGGAGCAGTGGCAATCTCACGGGCCACGCGCGTTTACGCCCTGGAGCGCCAGGACTGGTTTCGCCGGGGTGCGCTCGATGGCGAGCCCCTGGCGGTCCCTGGCAGGTTCGTCTTCGGGGTGGACCTGCCGACCACCGTTGGCTACGGCTATGACTCAGTTGCGTTGCGCACAGGGGACTGCGCTCATCCCCGCTGCGCCGGGTTCTGGAAGGAATCCGACCCGAGCGCGATCGAGGCCGATGGCGACGGTGGTGACAGCACCTGGATGAACTCCGCCCCGGAGGCCTGGACCTCAGATCCTTCATGTGACATCCGCAGGCTTTCGGGGGTCGACCACATGTCGATCGTGACAAACGCCGACGCCATTGCCAGACTGGTATCCGCCGCCCGAGGGTCGCTTGCGGCTGCGGTGCCCTGCTTTGGCCAGGGCTGAGGCCAAGCGCCGGCCCAGGTCGCTCAGGCACGCCGGAGGCCAGGCTTTTGTCCGTTCACTTCAGTTAGCCTCCCTGATCGGCCGAATCAAGGACAGATGCCATGGGTGACTCGTCAAAGCCTGATCAAAAAACAAAGCCCCGTCGCCTCTGGAGGAAGCTGGTCGGCTTCAGCCTGCTGGGGATTGCTGTGCTGCTTGTGCTGATCCAGCTTGTGCCATTCGGACGCGACCACAGCCAGCCAGCAGTCACCAAAGCCGCTTTCTTCGCTGACCCCAGAGCACGCCAGATCGCAGACGACAGCTGCAACGACTGCCACAGCAACCTCACCCGCTGGCCCTGGTATACGAACGTCGCGCCGGCCTCGTGGCTTGTCCAGCAGGATGTCGACGAGGGTCGCGCCGGCATGAATCTCTCTGAGTGGGACAAGCCCCAGCCGTCACTTGATCGGGTGATCGAGCACATCGAATCCGGTGAAATGCCGCCGTTGAAGTACAAAGTGATGCCTAACCATGCTGCCGCACGTCTATCCGAAGCCGACCGGGAAATTCTAGTCGGGGCCTTCCGGGTGCTCTACGCCAGGCAGCCACCGGAGGCGATCAAGGCTTCCGACCCCGACGACGACTGAGTCACCGCAGACGGAAGCCGATCGTGACCTTGGGCCCAAGAGCTCCAGGCAAGCGGAGTCATCCAGGATCAAGGTGCGTGGCGAATCTGTTTGCGGAGGACCCTCCAACGCCGGGTGAACAAACGAAAATTGATCCGGCAAGCGGCTGGGCGCGAAGCTCTGCCTCGCTCATCTTCCAGGCAGCAGTCGTGATGAAAAGCTGGCCGAGTTCTTCCCCGCCGAAGCAGCAGCTTGTTACCTGGCTTACCGGTAGCTCAACCACGGCCGTGAGCTCTCCGTTCGCAGAAAACCTGCGGACGGAACCTGAACCATGAAACGCAACCCAGACCCCACCCTCGCGATCAACAGTGAGACCATCTGGCATCGCCCCGTCAAGCGGTTCGGTAAAGGCCCGGCGATTGTCGATCGCCCCGGTTTCAGAGCGAAAGTCGAAGCAATCAACCCGGCCGTTACCGGAGTCGATGAAATA
>CALEMO010000055.1 GCA_937910825.1 uncultured Solirubrobacterales bacterium
CACCGGTTCCAGTCCTCTCGGGTGGCCGTCATTTCCGCTCGCTGGAAGAGGGGAACTCGTCTGGCTCAGCGCGACGACTCGCCGGCCGGCCTCGGTTTCGACCTGCAGGCGGTCGGCCATGCCCTCGTTCAGCGTCAGGGCACCGGACTCGATCATCAGGTCGGGCGCTCCCAGAACGAGACTGCGGTGACCGGCTCCATCGTCGAAGGTCAGGCCTGACCATTTCCACTCGGATGAAAACGTGACTTCATCGACCACCGGTTCAGGACCCTGTGGATACTCGGCTCCGATCGCTTCCAGGGTCCGGTTCTGCTCGCCGGCGCTCGCCGCGAATCGCCCGAGTTCCCGTTGTGCCAGCTTCGAATCGGTGACGTATGCGGGCTCGATGCCGATCAAAGTCAGGTTGCCATCGGTCAGGGTTCCGGTTTTGTCGACACAGATCGTGGCGACCGAAGCCAGGGACTCGGTGGCGCTCATCTGCTGAACCAGGGTCGAACGCCGGGCCAGCTTCACGGCGGCGACCGCAAAAGTGACGCTCATCAGCAGCACAAGTCCTTCGGGAATCAGAGTGATCAGTCCGGCAGTGGCGGTCTGCGCCGCTTCGACCAGTTGAACCTTCCTGATCACCAGGGAAGCGATCAACAGAATTGCCAGCGGAATCAGGACCCAGGTGCAGGCGACGATCACCCGGTTTACTTCTTTTTCCAGTGGCGAAGGTGGATGCCGGAAGGCCTTCGCCTCCCCGGCGATGCGGCCGGCGTAGCTGTCCTCTCGAACCGCCGTGACGTCGTAATAGCCCGAGCCGGACAGGACGAACCCGGCCGAGAGCAACTCGTCACCGGGCGATTTTGCAATGCTGTCCGACTCACCGGTGAGCATTGACTCATCCATTGTGAGGCCCCGAGAGGAGATGACCTCACCGTCGGCGACGAGCTGGTCGCCGGGCTCGACCCTGACCGCGTCGCCCGGCACGATCTCATCGGCCAGCAGCTCGACTTCGATGCCGTCGCGGATCGCCACTGCCCGCGGCGCAACCAGAATCGCGAGGCGATCGAGAGTTTCTTTGGCCTTCATCTCCTGACGGATGCCGATCCAGGAATTGACGATCGCTATTAGCCCGAATATTGCGTCGGCGAACAGGCCGAGCGCCATGATCAGAACGAAAAAGATTCCGATGATCAAGTTGAACAGGGTGAAGACGTTTCCGGCGATGATGCTTGACGTCGAGCGGGATGAGTGGGCCGGGGCAGGGCCCAGATCCTTCAGGCGCTGGGCCGCCTCGGCTGAGCTCAGGCCGTGGACGCTGTCGGAAAGGACTTTTGTCTGGATTCCGGCCACGCTCTGATTGTGACTGTTTTCAAGGCGGAGGAGCATGGGATGGCTCCGGTGGAATTGAGCGAAGAAAGTGCCATGGAGGGACTTCGCAAGTGCGAAGCCGATTCAGCGGCTGCAATCCAAAGGCACGGGACGGGGATCGCCTTGCCCCCTATAGGCTGGTCGCATGTCGCTAAAGCTCGGTCTGTATCTCGGATATTGGGGGATCGGTCCCCAGGGTGATGATGCGTTGGAGGCGGTCAAATTCGCCGAAGACGTTGGCTACGAATCAGTCTGGGTGGCGGAGTCCTACGGGTCTGATGTCGTCTCCGTTCTTGCCTGGCTGGCCGGACAAACCGAAAAAATCAACCTCGGAGCGGCGATCATGCAAGTGCCCGCCCGCCCGCCTGCTGCGGCAGCGATGGCCGGCGCCACGATCGACAAGCTTTCCAACGGCAGGTTCCTTTTCGGCTTCGGTCCATCGGGTCCGCAGGTCTCTGAAGGCTGGTACGGCATTCCGTACTCCAAGCCCTGGGGACGCACCAGAGAGTACGTCGAAGTGGTCCGCAAGATCGTCGCCCGCGAAGAGAAGCTCGACCACCAGGGCGAGCACTACCAGCTGCCGCTGCCGGATGGACAGGGCAAGCCCTTGAAGCTCAACTTCCACCCCGAGCGGACTGAGATTCCGATCTTCCTCGGAGCGATCGGCCGCAAGTCGGTTGAGATCGCAGCGGAAATCGCCGACGGCTGGATCCCGATTTTCTTCAGCGTCGACAAATTTGAAGAAGCCTGGGGCGAGCACATTGAAACCGGCCTGAAGAAGGGCAACCGGCCGCGCTCCGACCTTGAAATATCTCCTTCGGTTCAGGTTGCGATCGACGGTGACCTCGAAGCCGCCCGCAACATGGTTCGCATGGGCCTCGTTCTCTACTTCGGCGGCATGGGATCGCGCAAGACGAACTTTTATGTGGACCTGGCGCATCGCTTCGGTTTCGGCGAGATCGCCGACGAGGTTCAAGTCAAGTTCCAGGCCGGGGATAAGGAAGGTGCTTTCGCTGCATGCAGCGACGAGGTCGTCAACGGTGTCTCGCTGATCGGAACCGAGGCCGAAGTCGCCGAGCGGCTCGGACGTTTCCGGGCCAACGGGATCGACCGTCTGATCGCGACGCCGGTTCATCCCGAGGTCGATCAGATGAAACATACGGTCAAACGGCTTGCCGCCCTGACCAGTGACGAAACGTCCTGACCCCGGTTTGGCATAGGCTGGCGCGGTCTTGTCGATGAAAATTGGCGTAGCAAAAGAAACCGCCGCGGGGGAACGCAGGGTAGCCCTGGTCCCCGACACGGTTGTCGCCCTCACCAAACGCGAAGGCGTTGCTGTGGTGATCGAATCTGGCGCCGGGGAGGCCGCAGGGCACCCTGACTTCCAGTACAGCGATGCCGGAGCAACAGTGGCCAGTCTCGCCGACGTTCTTGCTTCAGACGTGGTCCTCAGTGTCGCGATTCCGTCCTCTGACGAGATCGCCGGCCTCAAATCAGGCCAGACGCTGATCAGCCACCTGTCGCCTTGGACCGCCGCCGACTCGAACAATGCCCTCGCAGCCGCCGGGGTCAACGCCTTCGCCATGGAAGCCATCCCGCGCACCACGCGGGCCCAGGCGATGGACGCACTTTCTTCCCAGGCCACCGCCGCCGGATACTCGGCGGCGATG
>CALEMO010000056.1 GCA_937910825.1 uncultured Solirubrobacterales bacterium
CCCGACTACCAGTCCGAGATTTTGTAGTCCTTCAGAAAGACACCGTGGACATCCTCGCCGGACTCTCCCCTGATTATCGGATCGTAGACCCTGGCGGCGCCATCGACCAGGTCGAGTGGCGCGTGGAATCCATCTTCGGCCAGTCTCTTTTTCATCGGATGAGGGCGCTCGTCGGTGATCCAGCCGGTATCGACCGCGCTCATCAGGATGCCGTCCTTTTCCAGCATCTCCTGTGAGCTGGTCCGGGTCAGCATGTTGAGCGCTGCTTTCGCCATGTTGGTGTGGGGGTGGCCGGGGCCCTTGTAGCCACGGGAGAATTGACCTTCCATCGCCGAGACGTTGACCACGTAAGTGCGCCGCGCGGTGGAGTTGGCCATCGAGTCGCGCAGTCGGCTGATCAGCAGGAAAGGTGCGGTCATGTTGCAGAGCTGCACCTCGAGCAGCTCGACCGGATCGACTTCGTTCACCCGCTGGATCCAGCTGTTGGAATCGACGACATCCGGGACGAGGCCACCGGCGTCGATCGCCCGCTCGACGTCTACCAGGTCGAAACTGGCTGAGCCGGCGGTCAGGGCCATCGCGGTCAGGTTGTGCGGGGTCGGTGCCCAGAAGTCGTTGCCGGCTTCACTGCTGCCGGCGGTCAGCTCGACCTGTCCCGACGCGTCGGTCCGGCTGAAGGTCTCGATCTCCGGCAGGCGACCTTGCGGCAGTGGGCCGCGCTCGGCGGCGAGCAACGGGGCATAAGCCTCCGGGGTCCGCCGTACCGTCTGGCAGGCGTTGTTGATCAGGATGTCGAGTGGTCCCCGCTCCGCCACGGACTCGGCGAGGTTGATCACCTGGCCGGGATCCCGCAGGTCGATGCCGACTATGTCGAGCCGGTCGATCCAGTCGTCGCTGTCTTCCATTGCCTTGAAGCGCCGCACCGCGTCGTTCGGAAAGCGGGTGGTAATCGTCGTATGGGCGCCGTCGCGCAGCAGTCGCAGCGCGATGTACATGCCGATCTTTGCCCGTCCCCCGGTTAGCAGAGTGCGCTTGCCGGAGAGGTCGGCTCGAGCGTCCCGGCGGGCACGGTTGTAGGCCGCACAGCCGGGGCAGAGCTGGTGGTAGAAGGCGTCCACTTCGCGGTAGCTCTGCTTGCAGATGTAGCAGGCGCGCGGCTCGATCAGGACGCCGGCCAGCGCGCCTTCAGCTTCGGGCGCCAGCGGCAGGCCTTCGGTTTCGTCGTCAATCCTGCCGGGGGCCGCAGTCGCTGTCCGGGCGGTGATCTTTGCGTCGTGCTCAAGCTGCTCCTGCCTCGCCTCCAGCCTGCGCCGGCGCTTGACCGATTTGTACAGGCCCGCGGTGGCCTGCTGGACGGTGAGCGAGTCGGGGTGCTCCACTGGCAACTGGTCCAGTCGGCCGATCACCCGCAGGGCGACTTCCAGATCGGCCGGGTCGATCTGTTCGTCGAGGCGATCTTTGTTTCGGGCCCGCTGGTCTGTCACCGCGAAGGATCTTCGAGCAATCGCCGCCAGGGTGCGGCCTGGCGGCCTCGAATCAGGCCCCGCCGGCTACCGGTGGCGCAGTCGCGTCTTCGCCTTCTTCGCCAAGACCTTCGCGGGCGATGTACTCCTCGGCCAGCAGCAGGTTCTCGCTCGAGCGCTCGACGACGTTGAGCAAGTCACCCATCAGGGCGACTTCTTCAACCTGCTCCTTGACGAACCATTGAAGGAAGTGCTCCGCGCGGTAGTCCTTGAGATCCCGGGAAAGCTGGAACAGGCCGAAAATCTCGTCCGAGACCCGCTCCTCCTGTGCAAGGGCCGCCTTGACCGGACTGATCGGGTCATCGAACTGCGTGGTCTGCGCCTTGACGTCCGGAATGTCGACCCGTTCGCCAACATCGAGCAGGTACTGCACCATCATCATCGCGTGCTCGCGCTCCTCGAGCGCCTGGCGGTAGAAGAAAGCGGCGAGCCGGGGCAGGGTCGCGCTGTCGTAATAAACCGCCATCGCCACGTACTGCTGTGAGGCAGCGAATTCATTTGAAATCTGCGCGTTCAGCGCCTTGCCGAAACTCTTCTTCTTAGCCATTATGTGCTCCGCTGGTTGGGGGTTGATGCAACCGTACAACAGCCGTTGAGTTTGGTCGGCCGTCCATCCGCTTAGTCCGGACTAAGGCCTAATTAGGGATTCCAAAGCCGATTGACGGCACGGGCATCGGGCTCACGGGCAGCCCGGGCTCGGGTATCGGGGAGTTGTAGCCGCGCGGTGCGGTGTCGTTCGGGGCATCGGGGTGAAAGAGGGCAGCCAGGTACTGGATCTGGTCGCGACCGACACCCAACTCCCACTGCCCGCCACCGTAGGCGGTGATTGATTCGGAGTCGCAGTAGTCGTATGCGTCAAGCAGCGACCTCAGCCCGCCCATGCGCGAGGGCTTGATGTTGATCACCTTCGGCTTGAATTCCAGCGAAGCGATGTCTTCGAGCGAATGTATCGGCGCGTCCCAGGTGACACGGTCGATGACCGGTTCGAGGATCGGCCGGGTTTCATCGGTTATGTCGGGATCCTCCAGCCAGGCTTCGGGGAACGATTCGGCGAGGCGCCTGTACATCCCGGGATCGGTATCGATATCGACCGGCGTGCCTTTGTACTGGCCCTTGAGGTCGAGCGTATTCACCGCGCCGGTTTCGACCAGGCATTCGATCAGGTCCTGATCCCAGTCGAGTGCCGGATCCAGCTTGAACTTCAGGTCGGGGTAATTCTCAAGCTTTGCCAGCAGCCGGCCGATATCCGAGCCGGTCGACCCCGGGCCGCCGCCAAGTCCCATCGAAGCGACGAAGGTGAGCGGCGAAAGCTCCCTACCCAGGGCCGCGGCCAGATCTGTGTCGGCCTGTTTGAGTGCCAGTAACAGGGCCGCTGATTCGAAGGCCCATCTCCGATAATTGCGGGAGACCTCACGCTCGGGGGGGACCGGAAAAAGGTCGGTCTCGGCCATCAGGTCACAGAACTCACCGACCGTACGGGGGCCAGTCAGATCCAGGTATGAGCCGGCATCGGCCAGGGCGATTGCGTCGAGTCCTTCATAAGTCACGTCTTCACCGTTCCCGGTGAGTCCGTCCTTGGCGACGTGGATCACCGTGGTCAGCCGCTCGAAGTCGTCGTTCGGAGAGAAACTGAGCGTCTCCAGTTCGTAGGAATCGATTTCAAGGGCAAGGTCAGCGACTCGTTCGAAAGTTGACATGTCAGCAGAATATCCACCCGATGTCTCGGGCCCCGACCGGTGATATCCGCCGATCCGGGGTGAGCGTTGGATATGGTGACGCCATGCCCGAACTGATCCACACCTGCTACCGCGTATACGACCTCGACTCATCGATCGCTTTCTACGAGAAGCTCGGCATGAAGGAGTTGCGTCGCCTGCCGATCGGCGATGAGGCGATCAATGTATTCATGGGCTTCACGGAGGACGGACCCCGGCTGGAGCTGACCCACAACTTCGACCAGCAGGAGCCCTACGAAGTCGGCACCGGTTACGGCCATGTCGCAATGACGGTCAACGACATGGACGATGCCCTGGAAAGGCTGGCCTTG
>CALEMO010000057.1 GCA_937910825.1 uncultured Solirubrobacterales bacterium
CGGAGATCCGTTGACCCAGTTGTAAACGTGATCGACTGCGGCGTTGGCGGCGGAAGCAGCACTCGATGCCCCGCGGGCTTCGATGATCGCGGCACCACGCTTGGCGACACTGGGGATGAATTCGTCCTTGATCCAGACCTCGTCGTCGACCGTCCCCCAGGCGCTTTCTCCGTCAACCTTGGCGTGAACCAGATCGGGGTACTGGGTCGAAGAGTGGTTTCCCCACACGGTCATGTTCGTGACCGAATCGACAGGCTTGCCGAGCTTGTTGGCGAGCTGGGCGATCGCCCGGTTGTGGTCGAGGCGCATCATCGCGGTGAAACGCTCCCGGGGCACATCAGGGGCGGCCGAAGCGGCGATCAGGGCGTTGGTATTGGCCGGATTTCCGACCACCAGCACCTTGATGTCGTCAGCGGCGCCGGCGTTGATCGCCTCGCCCTGTGGCTTGAAGATGCCACCGTTGGCTTCGAGTAGGTCGCCACGTTCCATGCCCGGCCCGCGGGGCCGTGCGCCGACCAGAAGGCCGACGTTCGCGCCGTCGAAAGCCTGCTTCGGGTCATCCGAGATGCTGATCTTCTCGAGAAGCGGGAAGGCGCAGTCGTCGAGCTCCATCGCGGTGCCTTCGGCGGCCTTGACGGCAGCCGGGATTTCCAAAAGGCTGAGGTGGACCTTCGTATCGGGGCCGAGAAGCTGACCGCTGGCGATCCTGAAGAGCAGCGCATATCCGATCTGGCCGGCGGCTCCGGTGACTGTGACCTTTACTGGGGAACTCACATTTTCTCCTTGGTAATGAAGGGTTGAGGCAATCGCCTAGGCCATTGCCGCCTGAAGGTTCTCGTCGATTGAGGCGAGGAACTCCTGGGTGGTCTGGTAGGGCTGGTCGGGACCGATCAGCAGGGCGAGATCTTTAGTCATCTTGCCGCTTTCCACGGTCTCGATGCAGACTCTCTCGAGCGTCTCGGCGAATTCGGTCACCTCGGGGGTGCCGTCCATCCGGCCCCGGGCCGCCAGGCCGCGGGTCCAGGCGAAGATCGAGGCGATCGGGTTGGTCGAAGTCGGGTTGCCCTGCTGGTGCTGGCGGTAGTGCCGGGTGACCGTACCGTGGGCGGCCTCTGCTTCAACTGTCTTGCCGTCGGGGCTCATCAGGACCGACGTCATCAGGCCAAGCGAGCCAAAACCCTGGGCGACCGTATCCGACTGGACATCGCCGTCGTAGTTCTTGCAGGCCCAGACGTATCCGCCTTCCCACTTCATCGCACTGGCGACCATGTCGTCAATCAGACGGTGCTCGTAGGTGATGCCGGCGGCATCGAAGTCGACCTTGAACTCGGCCTGGAAAATCTCTTCGAAAAGGTCTTTGAAGCGTCCGTCGTACTTCTTCATGATCGTATTCTTGGTCGACATGTAGACCGGGTAGCCACGATCGAGGCCGTACCTCAGGGAGGCCCGGGCGAAATCCCGGATCGACTCATCGTGGTTGTACATGGTCATCGCGATCCCGCTCTCCGGGAATTCGTGAATGATCAGCTCGACCGGTTCCCCCCCGTCCTTCGGCGTGAAGGTCGTGGTCAGGGTTCCCTCTCCGGGGATCAGCATGTCGGTAGCGCGGTACTGATCACCGAATGCATGGCGACCGATAACGATCGGCTTGGTCCAGCCCGGCACCAGCCGCGGAATGTTCGAGATCACGATCGGTTCGCGGAAAATCACGCCTCCGAGGATGTTTCGGATCGTTCCGTTAGGCGAGCGGTACATCTCCGTGAGGTCAAACTCTTCGAGCCTCGCTTCATCCGGGGTGATGGTGGCGCACTTGACGCCGACGCCGTGCTCCTTGA
>CALEMO010000058.1 GCA_937910825.1 uncultured Solirubrobacterales bacterium
CTGCTGCTTACTTTCACTTTTGGCCAGGGATCCGGTGGGTCCGGCTTGATCGGCACCATTTTCGGCCCCGTAGAAAACGCGACCAGCCGCGCCCTCAAGCCGGCTCGTGACCTGTTCAGCTGGTTCGACGAAACGATGGCCGCCCGCGGAGACAAAGAGAGGCTGGAGCGGGAGCTCGCCGAGACGAGGTCGCTGGCCGTGGCCGGCAAGGTCGCACTGGAAGAAAACAAGCAGCTGCGAAAGCTGGCCGGCCTGAAGGCCAGGCGCGCGATTCCCGGGGCCTATTCGCCGGTGGCTGCTTCGGTGATCAGCCGCTCGCCTACGGTCTGGTTTTCAACAGTGGGCCTCGACGCCGGTTCAGCCGACGGGATTTCTGTGAATGACCCCGTGATCAACGGGGATGGCCTGGTGGGCCGGATCTCGGAGGTCACGAGGGGCCAGTCGGTGGTGACCCTGATCACCGACAGCTCGAGTGCTGTCAGCGCGAAGGTGTTGCCAGGCGGAGCCCAGGGTGTGGTTCGACCGAAAATCGGCGCGCCGGGGACCCTGTTGCTCGAATTCCTGGACGATACGAAGAACATCGGCAAAGGCCAGAGCGTGGTCACGTCCGGCTGGCGCGACGGCGAGCTGTCCTCCTTCTACCCGGCAAGATTGCCGATCGGTGAAGTGGCCAGGGCTCCGATCGACGAACGTGAAGCAATCCAGAGCGTCGAACTGAGGCCCTATCCGGATATTCGCAATTTCGACCTTGTCCAGGTGCTCACCGGGGGTTCTCGCGGGTGATCGTCACCTGGAAAGTCGCGATGAGAATCGCCCTTCTCGTCCTGCTCTTCGTGCTGCTCCAGTCATCTTTCTTTTCGCTGGTGACGCTGCTTCATGTCTCGCCCTGGATTCTTCCGGCCTGTGCCGTGGTCTTTGGCCGGCTCGGCGGCAGCATGGTCGGAGCGACCGTGGGTTTCGCGATCGGTTTGCTCGCGGACGGTATCGCGGGCGCTCCGTTGGGAACCGGCTGCCTGATTTTCATGGGGCTCGGCTACGCAGCCGGCCTTTACCGTGAGCGTGGCATCGAACTGGGCCGCTTTGAAACGGCCGGCATTTGCGGGCTGGCGACCATCGCAGCCAGTCTTGCCCTCGGCCTGTTCACGCTCCTGCTCGGATTCGACGCAGCGCTAAGCAGCGCCATACTGCTCGAGCTGGTGTTGCAGGGTGTCTATGGTTTCTTACTGGCCTTTTCGATACTCGCTCTGACCAGAAGGGTTCTCAGACCAGCACTGATCAGCGAGCCATCGAGCCGCCGGAGTGGTCCGGCCCGCAGGCGGTCCTCCGATACAAGAGCAAGCGCAGTCGACTTCCAATGAAATATCAGCCCGTTGTCCCGAAAACCAAGAGCCGTAGTGGCACCGCCCTGAGGGTTGCGATAATCGGCGGGATCGGCCTGGTTCTGTTCGGAGTCCTCTTCTTTCGACTTTGGTCACTCCAGGTCGTGACCGGCGAGCGCTACCTCGCTGAAGCCAACGACAACCGCACCCGCGAAGTAAGAGTGCTGGCACCGCGCGGGCGGATCCTCGACCGGAAGGGCAACGTTCTGGTCGATAACCGGATGAGTATGGCCCTTCAGCTTGATCCGATCGAGATCCCGACGAGGGTCAACGCCCGGCGCAGGATCTTCGGCTCGGTCGCCGACTTCATGGACCGCAAGGTCGTCTGGGTACGCCGCAGGTTTCGCGACGAAATCAAGCACAACCCGCCCGGCAGTCCAGTGACCCTGGCCCGCGACGTCGCTGACGACCTCGTCTACTACCTCCAGGAGCATCAGGCTGATTTCCCGGAGATCCAGGTCAACAGGGTCTTCGTTCGCAGGTATCCAGAGGGCTTCACCGCAGCGCATCTGCTCGGCAGCGTGGGAGCGGTCACCGCGGATGATCTGTCCGAGACCGATCTGCCCGATCTTCAGGGGGGCGACAATCTCGGCAAAGCCGGCATCGAGCAGACCTACGACTCCACCCTGCGTGGCACTGCCGGCACGACCAGGGTCCAGGTCGATTCCACCGGGTCGGCCAAGGGGCAGCTCGCCTCGGAGACACCTGTCCCGGGCAAGTCGCTGAGGCTCACCCTGAACCCTAAGGTGCAGGCGGCCGGTGAGGCGGCACTCTCTTCGATCGGCTTGCCCGGGGGATTCGTTGCGATGGACGTCAACAACGGCGAAGTGCTCGGCCTCGGATCAGCACCGAGCTTCGACCCCGACCAGTTCACACGCCCGCTTTCCCAGACACAGGTTGATGCCCTCTACAACGAAGATCTGGACGCACCACTGTTCAACCGTGCGATCAGCGGCGCTTATCCGGTCGGCTCGATCTTCAAACCGTTGACCGCTGTCGCGGCGCTCGACGCGGGTGCGATAACTCCGAACGAAGTGGTCCAGGACGCGGGCAAGATCGAGATCGCCGACCAGGTGTTTACGAACGCCGGAGAACAGTCGCACGGCCCGGTCAACCTCCAGCGCGCGCTCGAAGTGTCCTCGGACGTCTACTTCTACTTGCTCGGCGCTGAACTGAACGGCACGGACAAGCTCCAGCAGTGGTCCAGCCGGTTCGGAATCGGCCGTTACACCGGAATTGATCTGCCGGGCGAATCCAAGGGCCTGCTGCCGACACCCGCCTGGCGAAACGAGCTTTTCGCTGAAGGTGGCACCGACCGCGGATGGGTGATTGGCGACAACATCCAGCTGGCGATCGGCCAGGGCGACCTTCAGGCTGACCCGCTGCAGATGGCGGTCGCCTACGCGGCGCTCGGCAACGGTGGCGACGTGGTTAAGCCGCGCATGGTCCTTCAGGTCGAAGACGCCGCCGGCCGGGTGCTCGAAGAGACAGCCCCCGAAGTGATGCGCCAGATACCGATCGACCCCGCCCGTCGCCAAGTGATCATGGACGGGCTCAACGACGCCGCCCAGGCACCGGAAGGAACTTCATACGGGGTCTTCGGCGGCTTCCCGATACCGGTCGCGGGCAAGACGGGTACTGCCGAACGTCCGCCAAATGGCGATCAGGCCTGGTACGCGGTGCTCGCCCCGTACCCGGACCCCGAAGTCGTGGTCGTGACCACGGTCGAGCGCGGTGGCTTCGGCGCCGAAACGGCTGCCCCGATTGCCCTTCAGATCCTCTCCGCCTATTTCGGCAAACAGGCGAAGGCCGTTTCGGACGGAAGCGGGAGTATCGAGTGATGGAGTCTTCAAGGTTGGCCCGGGGGACGGGCCGCACATACAGCGGCCGGGTTGCCCTGATCGACCGTCTCGGCATCCGCCACATGGATGGCTGGATCGCGTTTTCGGCTCTGGGCCTGTTGGTCTGCTCTCTCGTCACCCTTCATCAGGCGAGCCGTGGCGCGATACCCGGGTCACCCGACTATTACTTCCAGCGCCAAGCTCTGTACGGTCTGGTGGGAATTGTTGCGATGTTTGCCATCTCGAAGGTCGATTACTCCCGCTTCCGCGAACTGCGGGTGGGCATTTACACGTTCCTCTGCGCGTCGATCTTTGCGGTATTCGCCTTCGGCTTCGCCGCGAGGGGTTCAACCAATTCCCTCGAGCTTCCATTTTTCACGTTCCAACCGGCCGAGTTGGGCAAGCTTTTGCTTGTACTTTCTCTGGCCGGCTTCGTTATTGACGCAGCCAGACGTGGCTCCGAAAAAGGGAGGACGGTCAGGTACCTGGCGCTTGGACTTGCGCCAACCGGACTCGTTCTCCTTCAGGACCTCGGCACGTCTCTCGTTTTTGCGGCGATCACTATCGCGATCATGGTCGCGGCCGGAGTGCGTTGGACGCACCTGGCTGCGATCGGCGCGGCCCTGGCGGTCTTCATTGCCACCGTGCTCGTACTCATGCCAATGGCCGGCGCACCGGTCCTCAAGGAATACCAGCAGGAGCGGCTCACGTCGTTTCTTGCACCGTCTTCCGACATCGGGGACGCCGGCTATCAGCAAAACCAGGCCAAAGTGGCCGCTGGATCCGGTGGAGCCACCGGCCGCGGCGATCAGGCCACCCAGTCCCGTCTCGGCTTCGTACCCGAGCGGCACACGGACTTCATTTTCGCCGTGGTCGCCGAGCGTTACGGATTCGTCGGAGCGGCGCTGGTCTTATCCCTTTTTGCCCTCCTCTTCTGGCGGGCGCTTCGTCTGATGACGCTCTCGAAGAACTTCTACGGAACTCTCGTCGCCGCCGGCATCGCCGGTGCGATTATGTTCCAGGTCTTCGTAAATGTGGGAATGAACCTCGGCATCATGCCGATCACCGGCATACCTTTGCCGCTGATGAGCTACGGAGGGTCGGCCCTAATCGCCACCTTCCTGATGATCGGGGTCCTGCAGAGCATTCACATCGAATCGCGTGCCGGTCAGAGGGGTCCCAGGGTTCACTGAGAATCCATAGGCATCCAATCTGAACGGAAGTAACCAGTAAATGAAAAAAACGATTGTTGTATCGGCCGACCGCGGCGAGACCCGCGTGGCTGTTCTCGAAGCAAAAACCGTCAAGTCGAACCGTGAAGTCGCCGAGGTCTACATCGAACGGCGTGGCGGGCGATCGCTCGTCGGAAACATCTACCTGGGCAAAGTCGACAACGTATTGCCCGGGATGGAGGCCGCATTCGTTGACATCGGCCTCGAACGCAACGGTTTCCTGCACGTCGATGAAATCCTGCTGCCCGATGGCCAGCAGGCACCCCGGCGCGGTCGCGGTCAGGGGCGTCGGATCGATGAGCTGATCAAGCCCAAGCAGGAGATCCTGATCCAGGTGATCAAGGATCCGATCAAGAGCAAAGGCGCACGCCTTTCGATGAACGTGACCATCGCCGGCCGTTATCTCGTATATGCGCCTTCCGGTACCGGTGTCGGCGTCAGTCGCCGTCTCGCCGACAAGGAGCGCGAGCGCCTTCGCCGCATGGTCAGCCGGACCTACGACGGCCCAGGTGGCCTGATCGTACGTACGGCGGCCCACGGCGCCAAGAAAGCCGACTTCACCCGCGAGATCGCCTACCTCCACCGGCTCAACCAAGTTCTCGACAAGAGAAAGCAGGGAGTGAAGGCCCCGTCACTCGTTTTCCAGGAACAGGATCTGCCGGTCCGGGTGCTCAGGGACGTATTCCTCAACGAATTCGACCGCGCGATCATCGATGACCAGAAACAGTTCGACCGGGTGACCAGCTTCTTCACCAGGACAGCCCCCGAACTTGTCGACCTGGTCGAGCTGTACAAGGGCAACAAGCCTCTCTTCGAGAAGTGGGAAATCGAAAGGGCGATCCAGTCAACTCTGGGAAGCCGGGTAAACCTTCCCTCCGGTGGCTACCTGATCATCGATTACACCGAGGCACTCACCGTGATCGACGTCAATTCCGGTTCGTTCACCGGGCGCGGCAAGGGTGGCCTCGAGGAGACCATTACCAGGGTCAATAACGAAGCGGCAGCCGAAGTGGTGCGCCAGCTCCGGCTGCGCGACATCGGCGGCATAATCGTGATCGATTTCATCGACATGGCCAAAGGCAAGAACCGCGACAAGGTGCTCAGCACCCTGCGCGGTGCCCTTGATGCCGACAAGAGCAAGAGCTACCTGGTTGAAATTTCGCCGCTTGGCCTGGTCGAAATGACCCGGCAGAACATCACCGACGGCGTGCGCGAGATCCTCACCGTGACCTGCCCCACCTGCGACGGCGACGGCGTGGTGCTTTCGGCGGAGACTGTGGCCCTCGAAGGGCTTCGCAAGATGAATGAGATGGCCGCGGAGAACAAGGACGACGAAGCCTTCCTGATCAGGGTGCATCCGAAGGTTGCAGCCCTGCTGAACCATTCCGAGAGCGGCCTGGCCGAGCTCGAGTCCGAATGCGGCAAGCAATTCCACTTCGAGGGTGGCGACGCGCTTTCGATCGACAACTTCGAGCTGATCGAAACCGGCGAGCGGGTGAAGATCGAAGAACGAGCGCTGCCGTTCAAGCCGGAAGAGGAAGTCCTGGTGAAGATCGAAGAACCTCACATGTACAACGCCGACGACGCAATAGCCAGGATCGACTCGTACATCATCAGTGTCACCGGAGCGGCTGCGGTCGTCGGTGAACGCCGCATGGTCAAGATCGAATCGGTCGAGCGGGCTTCTGCAGTCGCGACCCTGCTGCCTGACGGCAACGGTGATGCCGCCGATAGATCACAGAAGAAGGGCGGAGGCGACAGCAAACGAGCTTCCGGATCCGGAAAACGGGGTTCGGGTGGCAACAATGGCAGGAGCGGGCGCAGGACCCAGCAAAAATCAGCCGAAACGGCATCCGATGGCGGCAAGTCGGAGCCTGGCGGTGCCGCGCCCGACGGGCCCGCAAAGCTTCCTGAGACGAAGTCCGGCGCCGTTGACAAGCCGCAACCAGGCGAGGCGGCCGGGTCGAAGGATGGTCAAGAGGATAAGTCGCTAAACTCCGGGCGGTTCGGCCTCCGGCGCGGACGACGCAGGCGTGGACGCAAGTCCAAAACGGACGCCGACAGCTGAACAGACCAGATAAGGATTGAAGAGCTCAACTATGTACGCGGTCGTAAAAAGTGGTGGTAAGCAGTACCGGGTCGAAAAAGGCACGGTATTTGAGGTGGACCGCCTGAGCGCTGAAGCTGGTGACAAGGTGATCCTCGAGCCCGTGATGTTCAGCGGCGACGAAGTCGTGCTTTCGGCCAAGGACCTGGCAAAGATCAAGGTCGAAGCCAAAGTGACCGGGCACATCCGCGGCGAGAAGATCAAGATTTTCAAGTACAAGGCGAAGAAGGGCTACAGCCGGCGGGCGGGTCACCGCGCCGAGCTGACCAGGCTCGAAGTGACGTCGCTGGGCGCCGCCACTGCAAAAAAGGCAGCCGCGAAGAAGCCTGTAGCCAAGAAGGACGAGGCCCCCAAGGCCGAAGCCGCGGTTGAGACAGCTCCGGCAGAGAAGGCCGCAGCGAAGAAGCCGGCAGCGAAGAAGCCGGCAGCGAAGAAGCCTGCCGCCAAGAAGAAGCCCGCAGCAAAGAAGCCCGCAGCGAAAAAGCCCGCAGCGAAAAAGCCCGCCGCCAAGAAGCCTGCCGCAAAGAAGCCGGCAGCCAAAAAGGAGGACGAGAACTAAATGGCACACAAGAAGGGACTCGGATCCTCAAGGAATGGCCGCGACTCAAACCCCAAGATGCTCGGGGTCAAAGTATTTGCAGGGGAGTCGGTCACCGGTGGCGAAATCATCGTTCGCCAGCGTGGCACCCAGTTCTGGCCGGGTGACGGCGTCGGT
>CALEMO010000059.1 GCA_937910825.1 uncultured Solirubrobacterales bacterium
CATCCCGAGGAACAGGCGACAGGCGTCAACGGCAGAGACGATCCCCCGGCTGACCGGGTACCGCTCACCGTTGGCAATGACCGCGCGGGCACTACCGCCGACGATTTCAACCTTCTCGACCGGCGCCGAGCAGATCAGTTTGCCGCCGGCGTCTTCGAGACAGCGAACCAAGGCGTCAACGGTGCCACGGGAGCCACCCGCCGGGCGAATCGCCGGCGCGCCATGGCTTGCCGCCAGGAAAAGTGCGCCGGCCCCGGTCCCGGGAATCTGCGGAGGCTGCTGGGAGTGGGCCGCCCAGTGGTCGAACGGACCGCGCATGCGGTCATCCTCGAAAGCGCTTTCGGTTATCGCGGTGGCCGGTGCGAGCAGGGCCTGAATCAGCCGGGTGCCCTCACTGCCCAAGGTCGCATCGGCGAGGGCGGCCAGCGAACGAAACGAAGGCGGGGGTCCCGCTTCAGCCTGTCCGAGAACGCCCATGGCCGCCGAGGACCAGTGGGAGAAGTTGCGGTAGCGCTCAGCCTCGTCGCGGCCGACCACTTCAGCCAGGCCGTCTACTGTTTTGTCGAGAGAGTTCCAGAAGGCGAGGCCGGTGCCGTCGTCGCAGGGTGAGAAGAGGATCTCGTCGCGCTCGTGAAAGTGGAGCCCGTAGCGGGTCTCCAGCTCGAGGTCGGCTGCGACCCCGCTGCCGCGGATGCCGCCATGCTCGTAGGCACCAAGTTCGAGCCGGTTGCCGTCTTCAAGATCCTTTGTATAGATACAGCCACCCGGGGTCTCGGATGATTCGAGCACCGTGACGCCGAGGCCTGCCCGGGCCAGGTAGGCCGCGCAGGCCAGGCCGTTGTGGCCGCCGCCGATCACGACGATGTCAACTGATTCAGGCATTCTTCACTTTCCTTTGGTTTGCTTTTCGACGTCGAGCGGGCCGGCGTAAGCGGATTCGCCGATCATCTTGCCGCGCACCGCCAGGTCGGCTGCTGCCGCCCGGGCTTCGGAGACCAGGGCCTCGCGGTCTACGCCAATCGCGGTAAAATCGGTCACCCTCTGCTCGCCGTCCACCCAGACGTCGGAAACGCTGCGGGGAGTCGCGCCGAAGACGATCTGCTGGAACGGATCGTGGAGGATCGCCAGCTCGGGTCCATTACCGTCCAGCAGCTGGATGTCAGCCCGCTTGCCGGCTTCGAGGCTGCCGACCCTGTCCTCGATGCAGAGCGCCCTGGCTCCTCCTATGGTCGCCATCTCGAGGACTTCGGGGGCGGTCATCGCTTCGGCGTCGAGGTGTTCGATCTTCTGTAGCAGCGCCGCGGTCTTGACCGCACCGAACATGTCCTGGCTGTCGTTCGAGGCGGCACCGTCGGTACCGATGCCGATCCGCAGTCCCTCGCGCTTCAGCCTGGGAACCGGGCAGACACCTGAAGCAAGGATCATGTTG
>CALEMO010000060.1 GCA_937910825.1 uncultured Solirubrobacterales bacterium
TTCTCAGGGTCAGAAGTTGTTCACCTTCGGCGAGGGCTCGCACGGTCACAGCCCATTCCTTGAACGCAATTGGCATAGGGGATCTCAGTCGGAGTTGGTTGTTGCCACGGACATGTGCGGGGCCGGAGGTCCGCACGAAACTCGGCGGGGGCCCTGCAAGGACAAACGACCATACAGAACGTTTGCGGAAAGGTCAACCTTGTGTGACGGGCATCACATGGCTTCACGGCGGGAAATACGCAACATGCCGCCGTCTGCAGGCCTTGCCTGCCAGCCTTCGGAAAGGTAGAGCGTGGCTTGTCCGAGGTCAATCGGGCCCGGTCCGGAGACGGCCTCGAAGTCGGGTGGCCCGAGACTTACTTCGGGGGCTTGGCCGAGGTGGCGCCGGCGCACAGTCACCAGTTCGATGGCGGCAGTTTCGTCGCGGTAGCCGTACTGGTTTTCGTGGGCTTCTTCGAAAAGTTGCCTGATCCGGTCCGGCTCCGGCTCATCACATCGCACGGTCAGTTCGAAGCTCTGACCCTGATACCGGATGTCCCAGGAGACCCGGTCCGCGTCGCCGGCCAGGCCAGCGAGCGCCTCGCGGTCGATCTGGTCTTCGGAAAGCATCACGGTCCTTACATCGTCTCGTCGGCGCTCGGCGGCGGCCAGGCCAAGGGCGCTGAATACGCCGCCGTCCACCGGAACCAGGATCTGGGTGATCGAGAGCTCTTCGGCGATCGCGACAGCATGCAGCGGGCCTGCTCCACCGAAAGCGAGCAGGCTGAAATCTTCCGGGTCGAGGCCACGCTCCACCGTCATCACCCGCATTGCCCGCACCATCTCGGCGTTGGCGACGTCGATTATTCCTCTGGCACATTCAGCCAAGTCAAGCGAAAGCTCCCGGGCGAGTCTGGCGACGGCCGCTTCGGCTGCGACACGGTCAAGCCTGATCCCACCCGCGAAGTCGTTGCCGACATCGAGGCGGCCAAGGATCAGGTTGGCGTCGGTGACCGTGGCATCGCTGCCACCTCGCCCGTAACAGGCAGGTCCCGGATCGGCTCCGGCCGAGCGGGGACCGACCCTCAGGGCTCCGCCGCTGTCCCGCCAGGCGATCGAGCCACCACCCGCACCGACCGTGTCGATGTCGACCATGGGCAGGGCAAGCGGGTGACCGGCGATGCGCTTTGAGCCCGTCTCCCGGACCGAACCCCCCTCCAACAGACAGACGTCGCATGACGTTCCGCCCATGTCGAAGCAGAGCAGGTTGGGGAAGCCACCCGCCTTCGAAACCAGGCTTGCGGCGGCAGCCCCGCCCGCGGGACCGGATAGCACCGTCAGCGCGGCGTGCCCTGCGGCCTGCTCCAGGCTGGCGAGGCCGCCGCTCGACTGCATGATCAGCGGTTCGACCAGGCCCAGTTCTTCGCAGGCGGAGTTCAGTTTCGTCAGGTAGTTCGAGAGCAGCGGAGACAATGCGGCATCGACCTCGGTGGTAGCCGCACGCTCGTATTCGCGAAACGTGCCGACCACTTCGTGGGAAAGAGATACGTGGACGCCGCTGCCGAGGACGTCCTTTATCGCCGCTCCGAGCTTGAGCTCGTGTTGCGGGAACCGGTCCGCATGGAGCAGGCAGACGGCGACGGATTCGACGTCGAGCCGTGCGAGCTGGGCGGCCACAGTCGCGGTCTCCTCGTCTTCGAGGGTTTCGAGTTCACCTTCGGGTCCGTAGCGCCCACCGACAGGAACCCTCAACTCAGGG
>CALEMO010000061.1 GCA_937910825.1 uncultured Solirubrobacterales bacterium
CTGCTCGCCGGCGAGCGGGCCGCTCTCAACTTCGTTGGGCACCTTTCCGGCATATCAACGCTGACCGCGCGTTTCGTCGACGCGGTGGCGGGCACCGGCGCGAAGATTCTGGATACGAGGAAAACGACACCAGGCCTGCGGCTGCTCGAGAAGCGGGCGGTTGCGTCCGGCGGCGGTATGAACCACAGGATGGGACTGTTCGACGCGATTCTGATCAAGGAGAACCACATCAGTATGGCCGGCGGAGTGGCCGCTGCAGTCGAAGCCTGTCGCCGGAATTCACCGGAGCTGAAGGTGGAAATCGAGGCCGAGAACCTGGATCAAGTCAAAGCGGCTATTGCCGCTGGAAGCGACCGCATCCTGCTCGACAACATGAGCCCGGACCTGCTTGAAAAGGCCGTTGCAATCCGTGATGGTTCGGGCAGATCAGTCGCTCTGGAAGCTTCCGGGGGGATAGACCTCGAAAACGTTGCCTCGGTTGCCTCGACCGGGGTCGATTTCATTTCGGTCGGCGCATTGACCCATTCCGCGAACACGCTTGATGTGTCGATGTTGCTTGAGCTTCGCTGATTTAGTTGGTGGTAATGGCGGCGGTCGCAGGAGGGTCTCCTGCCTTACCCCACCAAACCTGCTCGACCCTCCTGCGATCACCGCCATCGCCGGGACCGGGGTGCCTCCAGCAGGCACCGCCGAAACGCTCGACTCTCCTGCGACCACCGCTATCGCCGGGACAGGGATGCCTCCAGCTTGACCCACCAATCCAACTCGACATCGCAATTCCCGGATAGATCGTCACCTCATCTTGGTGAAAATCACCCCCGGAATCGCCTGGGATCGCCGCATCGGTCATTTGGCACCCTTGTACTTGCCGCCAGGACATTCGGATTCTGCGTGGAACCCGGAATCCTGGCGATGAGGCGGCTGGTAGCGGGCCGAGTGCGGTAGACGGGGCAGGCGGGAGGTCCGTCACCGGCCGCCTCATGACCCCAAGCCTTGCTTTGGTTCCGATTTGCTTCGCATCTCGACACTTTTCAGAACCGAACGGGAACTGGGCGTCGGGTTGTCCGGCGTGGGGAGGGCGTAGAATCGCTTTATGGCGATCAAGGAACTTCCAGTGATCCAGCCGGGGCTGCCGGCTCCGCTCGTTCCTGAGGAAATCAGGTCCCTGAGCGCCGAGATCCGCGAGCTGGCCGCCAAGCGAAACGCGGTGATCCTGGCCCACAACTATGAGCTGCCGGAAGTCCAGGACGTCGCTGACTACACCGGCGATTCGCTCGGTCTGTCAAGGCAGGCGGAAGCGGCCGATGCCGACGTGGTCGAGTTCTGCGGCGTGCACTTCATGGCCGAGACCGCCTCGATTCTTTCCCCGGAGAAGAAAGTCCTGATCCCTGATCTCGACGCCGGCTGCTCGCTGGCCGATTCGATCAATGCTGATCAGCTTCGCGAGTGGAAGGCCAAGTTCCCGAACGCCCTGGTCGTGATGTACGTGAATACCTCGGCGGAAGTGAAGGCCGAGACCGACTACTGCTGCACTTCGTCGAATGCGGTCAAGGTCGTGGAGCACATCTGGCAGGAACACGGAGCGGACACAGAGATCCTCTTCGGTCCCGACATGTGGCTTGGTGCCTTCGTCGAGCGCGAAACCGGGTTGGTGGACGAACTTGAGCGCCGCGGCCGTTTTCATGTCTGGGATGGTGAATGTCATGTCCATGCCGGGATCCGCCCCGACGACATCGTCCGCACCCGGGCAGAGAACCCGGAAGCGGAGTTCCTGATCCATCCGGAATGTGGCTGCTCCACCCAGGCGATGGAATACGTGGCGTCGGGAGACATTGATCCGGAGGGTGTCCACATGCTATCCACGTCGGGCATGATCGAACACGTGAAGCAGAACCCCGAAGGCAGCTTCGTGGTCGCCACCGAGAACGGTATGCTCTACCCGATGCAGCAGGCGGCTCCGAATGCGAATCTGATTGAAGCCAACCGCATGGCCTACTGCAAGTACATGAAGATGATCACCCTGCCGAAGATTCGTGATTCCCTCAGGGACATGAAATTCGAAGTCAAGGTGGACGAAGCCATAGCGAAAAAGGCAAGACTGCCGATCGAGCGCATGGTTTCGATCGGCTGAGCCGTGCTCGAGGTCCTCGCGTCAGCGGCATCCAGCTTTCCTGCGGTAGACCAGCAGTACCTGCTGGAAGCCAGGCAGATGCAGGCGCTCTCTTTCGCGGTGCACATTCCTCTGGTCTGTTTCGGGGTTGCCTTCCCGGCGATGGTGATTTTCATGGAGTGGCTCGGCTACCGGACAGGCAAGCCCCACTACACCGAGATCGCCAGGCGCTGGTCGAAGGTGATGATCACCCTCTTCGCTGCCGGCGTAGTCACCGGAACCCTGCTCAGCTTCGAGCTCGGCATCCTTTGGCCGGGCTTCATGTCCGAGTTCGGCGACGTCTTCGGACTGGCTTTCGGGCTTGAGGGCTTCTCATTCTTCATTGAGGCGATTTTCATCGCGATCTACGTATACGGCTGGGATCGTCTTTCACCGAAGCGTCATATGCTGACCGGCATTCCGGTCATGGTTACGGGGTTCACCGGGTCCTGGATGGTGATCGCCGTCAACGCCTGGATGAACAACCCTTCGGGTTTCGACGTAGTCGCCGGCGAAGTCACCAACATCGCCCCCTGGTCAGCCCTTTTTGGCAACGGACACCTCTGGCCGCAGTTGATTCACATGTATCTTGCGGCTTACATCGTCGTCGGCTTCCTGCTGGCAGGTGCCTACGCCTTCGCCTGGCTCAGAGGACGGCGCGGCGCCTACTTCAGAACCGCCATGGTCGTGCCACTGGCAATTGCCTGCCTGGCCGCTCCGACCCAGATTCTGATTGGAGACTGGTCGGCCCGCAACGTGGCCGAGGACCAGCCGATAAAACTCGCATCATTTGAAGGGCTCTACGAGACCACCGAGGGGGCACCCGAGACGATATTGGGCTGGTACGAACCCAACGGGACGATCAAGTACGGGATCGAAATTCCGAAGTTGCTGTCCCTGCTTGCCTACCACGATCCCAACGCGACCGTGCAGGGACTCGACACCGTTCCGGAAGAAGACCGGCCCCCGATCAACGTCGTAAGGATCGCCTTCCAGACGATGGTCGGGATCGGTACCGGCCTGGCGGCGCTGTCGGCCTGGTTCCTTTTTGTCTGGTTTCG
>CALEMO010000062.1 GCA_937910825.1 uncultured Solirubrobacterales bacterium
AACGGTTCCCTCAAGCTTGGGCAGGGCCCGGATGTCGCGGGCGGCCATCTCGAAATACATGTCGCGCTCGAATCCCTTGGCCGCGATCACGTCCCAGAGCTCGCCGATCACCCGCTCGCCTTCGGTCGTGACCTTCATCTTGGTCAGGGGGTTGAAGAGCAGGTAGCGACGATCCTCCGGTGAGGCGGTGCGCATGTAGTCGATCGAGCGGTAGGCGAAAAGCTTCATTGCGGCCAGCCGCGCGAAGGCGTCGGTAAAGGCCTGACTCACATGCGGGAAGTCGGTCACCTTCATGCCGTAGAGGACGCGGCTGTCGGCGTGAGTGATCGCCTCGTGGAAAGCGTGCTCGCAAATTCCGATCGACGCGAAGCCGAGATTGAACTTGCCGATGTTCACCGTGTTCAGCGCGGCATAGAACGCATCCGGGCCGGTGTGCAGGATGTCGGCCGACTGGACCGGATAAGCGTTCAGCTGGAACTGCGAGACGTAGCTCTGGGAGTTGACGACGTTTTTGACCAGCTCGTAGTTTTCGTGGCTTGATGACGCGGCGAAGAAGGCATAGCCGTCGGCGCCTTCGATGCCTTCAACCCGGCCGAATACCGAGACCATCGCTGCTTTGTTGCCGTTGCCGATGTAGTACTTGCCACCGCTCGCGGTAAAGGTCTCCCCCGCGCCGTCGTCTCCGGCCGGCTTCATGACCATGTCGGTTGAATAAATGTCAGCGCCGTGCTCTTTCTCGGAGAGGCCGAAAGCAAAGATCGAACCGTCGTCGAGCTCTGTGGCGGCCTTCTTGCGAGCTGCTTCGTTTTCGGACTGGAAGATCGGGCCGAGTCCGAGAATCGAAACCTGCCATGTGTACCAGTAGGCGAGGCCATAGAAGGCCGAGATCTCGTTGAAGGCGCAGATCCTCTGGGTGTCCCAGCGCTTGGCCGGGTCGCCGTCACCGTCGCGGGCGGGAGTCAGAAATTTGGAGAAGATCTCCAGCTCAGCCTGGGCCTCGAGAAAGTCCCCGTACCAGCGGTTCTCACGGTCGTCTTCTTTGAGTGCCTTCTTGCCTCGGGATTCAAAGAATTCGATGATCCCGGCAAGCCTCTGCTGATCCGCTTCCTCGAGGTGCGGTGCCGAGAAGTCGGCGGGGTTCAGGATCAGCCCATCTCCCGGAGTACCGGGGGCGATCGAATGACTGGCTGACGTCTCGGCGCTTGTGCTTGGCTCCATGCCGCCATCATATTGACCCGCGATCAGATCGGTTCCGCGTTGATCATGCCCGCGGGACCAGAGTCCGCCGGTACTGCCTCAGTTGCCGCTTGCCGCCCGGCGGTACTTCCGTACGGCCAGCGGTGCGAAGATCGCGATGATCACGAATGACCAGACGAAGGCGCCCAGGATGCTGTTTTCATCCGGCGCGCCCACCCACAGCGCACGCATCGCGTCAACGACGATCGTGAACGGGTTTATCTCCGCAAACCACTGCAGCGCCCCCGGCATCGATTCAACCGGCACGAAAGCGGAAGAGATGAAGGTCAGCGGAAAGACGGCGATGAAACCGACCGAATTGGCCGACTCCGGTGACGAGACCATCAATCCGAGCCAGGCGAAAACCCAGGAGAACGCGTATCCGAAAAGCAGCAGCAGGACCAGCCCCAGCAGGATCTCGCCGATGTTTGCATCGAACTGGAACCCGATGATCAAACCGGTGATAACAAGGATGAACACTGAAAGCGCATTGGTGGCTACATCGGCCAGCGTGCGACCGGCGAGCACCGCCGGGCGAGCCATCGGCAACGAACGGAAACGGTCGATCAGGCCCTTGCTCAGGTCTTCGTTCAGTCCGACAGCCGTGACGAATCCGCCAAAGGCGATGTTCTGAACGATTATCCCCGGCAGCAAAAAGTCGACGTACGAATAGCCCGGCGTGACTATCGCCCCACCGAACACGTAGACGAACAACAGCAGAAACATGATCGGCTGCACAGTGAATGCGAGCAGGAGGTCGGGCGCGCGCGGCAGTCTGATCAGGTTGCGCTCGGCGATTACCAGGGTGTCGGAAATCAGTCGCTTCATTGCTCGTCGTCCTCCTGGCTTTCGTCGTCAGTCTCGAGCGCGTGACCCGTCAGGCTGAGGAATACTTCGTCCAGGGTGGGACGCCGCAATCCGATGTCGTCGACGCCGAGTCCGGCTTCGTTTAGTTTCTGGACTGCTTCGACGATCGCGCCCTGCCGACGGCGGACAGTCAGCTTGACTATGCCGTCTTCGACCTGCGGCTCCTGATCAGACATCGGTGCGAGCAGATCTACCGCCTGCCAGATCGAATCACTCTCATAGAGCCGAACCTCGAGCCGCTCACCGCCAACCCTGTCCTTGAGTTCATCGGAGGTGCCGTCAGCGACTACTTTGCCCTGGTCGATCACTGCGATACGGTCCGCAAGTCGGTCGGCCTCGTCCAGGTACTGGGTCGTCAGCAGCACGGTGGTGCCGTCGGCCACCAGGGCTTCGATCATTTCCCAGAGGGCCAGCCGGCTCCTCGGATCAAGGCCGGTGGTCGGCTCGTCAAGTAAAAGGATCTCCGGATTGGCGACCAGCGCATCGGCAAGGTCGAGCCGACGGCGCATGCCTCCCGAATAGCTTCGCGCCGGTCGGTTGGCCGCATCGAGCAGGCCAAAACGCTCAAGCAGTTCGAGCGCCCGGACCTTCGCAGCGGCACGTTTCATCCCGTAGAGCCGGCCGACCATGGTCAGGTTCTCGGTGCCGG
>CALEMO010000063.1 GCA_937910825.1 uncultured Solirubrobacterales bacterium
AAATTCCAGAACGCAGGCCAGATTGTGGCCGGCAACCAGGTGATGGTCGGTGGCCATCCGATCGGCACGGTCGATTCGGTCACGTTGTCGGAAGACAACCAGGCCGAGATGCAGATCAAGGTCGATGAGCCACTCCGGGAGGACACCTCGGCGGTCGTCAGGAAGAGCTCGCTATCTAGTGTTCACAACCACTATGTAGCTCTGACGATGGGCCCGGACAACGCATCTGAGCTGGATGAAGGAACGATCCTCGGCGCCGGCAGCACCACTTCGGCGGTTGAGCTGGACCAGTTCTTTGACACTTTCGACGCCAGGACCCGGGACGGGTGGCGCAACTGGATTCAGGGTGTGGCCGCGATCTACGCCGGCGATGCAGCCGAGGGTGCCAGCAAGACCTATAAGTACACCAACGCTTCCTTCACTTCGACCCAGCGCCTCTTCGCTGAACTGGGCGACCAGGATACGAGGCTCGGCGAATTCGTCAAGAACACGTCGGGCTTTGTCACCAATCTGGCCGAAGTGGCCCCGGAGCTGACTGAACTGGTCAGCAACTCGAATACTGCGCTCGGTGCGATCGCCCAGGAAAACGAGGCGCTCTCAACGGTGCTCCAGGAACTGCCGCCGACCCTGAGGCAGGCGAATACGACCTTCGTCAACCTACGGGCAGCACTTGACGATGTCGAACCGCTGCTGCTCGCCAACGAGCGCGCGGCCGACGCCGGGCTTGCCGGTTTCCTCAAGAACGACGTCCGGCCCGTGCTCAAGCGGGCCAAGCCGGTCTTCGGCAACCTCGCCACGGCCGCGGTCAAGCCCGGCAATAACAATGACCTGTCCGACCTGCTGAGTTCGCTGATCCCGCTTGAGAACACAGCTCGCCCGGCGGTGAACGCTGCGATTGACGGATTTGATGCTTCGCAGGAAGAAGTTTCCGAGCTCAGGGCGTTCTCACCGGACGTGCTCAACTCGCTGACCCGGCTTGGGGCGGCAACTGCGAACTACGACGCAAACGGCCACTACGGCAGGGTTCGCCCGACTGCCACCGGGCTCTCGCAACTCAACGGAACCTCGATTGAGCCGGCGACAACAGAGATCTACGGTGGCCTGGACATCATTTCGGGCATCAACCGCTGCCCCGGCGGTTCAACCCAGCCGATCACCGGATCCAATCCTTTCCTCGACGACGGCAACCTCGTTGGCAAGTGTGACCCAGGGCAGGTGCCGCCGTGAGAAAAGTGATTCTCATCGTGCTCGCGGTTCTCGTGGTGGCAGCAGCCGTGCTGCTTGTCCGCAGTTGCCGCGACGATTCCGACGCCTATTTGGTTAGGGCCGTTTTTGACAACGGTGCTTTCGTGGTGCCCGGGGAGGACGTTCGGGTAGCCGGAGCCAATGTGGGCAGCGTTGATGAGATCGACGTGTCGATGCCCGACGAGGTGGTCAGCTCCGATCCCGAGGATGAAGTCCAGCCAGGCAAGGCGATCATCGTCATGAAGATCAACGAACCGGGTTTCCAGGATTTCCGGGACGACGCATCCTGCCTGATCCGGCCGCAGTCGCTGATCGGCGAGAAGTTCATCGACTGCTCGGTTACCCAGCCGAGGGCAGCCGGCACTCCGCCGCCACCCGAGCTTCAGGAGATCCCCGAAGGTGACACCGGGGCCGGCCAGTACCTGCTTCCGGTCGAGAACAATGGCAAGTCGGTTGATCAGGACCTGATCAACAACATCTACCGCTTGCCGTACGCCCAGCGTTTCCGGATCATCCTGAACGAGCTCGGAGCCGGTCTCGCCACGCGCGGACCCGAACTGAACGAAGTGATCACAAGGGCGAATCCGACCCTGCTTCAGGTAAACAAGGTGCTTCGGATCTTGGCCTCGCAGAACAAGCGGTTGGCTGAGCTGGCGCGAAATGGCGATAACAACCTGACCAAACTGGCTGCCAAGCGCAAGAACCTGGTCAATTTCTTCCGGCAGGCAGGAATAACCGCCAGCGCCACTGCGGAGCGCAGCGATGACATGCGCGAAAACCTGCGCAATCTGCCGACGACGCTCAGGGAACTGCGGGAGACCTTCATCGCGCTTGGAGTATTCGCCGGCGACGCCCGTCCGGTATTCGAGAGCCTGCGCCCGAGCGTCAAGCAGATCAGCGAAGTAACGACCAAGCTCGGTCCGTTCGCTGACGCGACCGAGATCTCGCTGACCAGCCTCGGTGATGCGACGCGCACCGCCGGAGCAGACCTGGTCGCTTCAAGGCCGATCATTCAGAAGCTCGGAAAGCAAGCGACGACGGGCAAACAGCCGTCGACGGACCTCAATTTCCTCCTCAGCAGCACGCGCGCCTCCGACGGATTCAAGAACCTGATGCGTTTCTTCTACAACTCGGCAAGTTCCCTAAATGGCTACGACCAGTTCGGCCACTACCAGCGAACCAACATCATCATCACCGGTTGTACCGAATACAAGGAACTCATATTCTCGAATTGCTCGGCGAGTTGGGCTCAGAGCGACCGGTTCCCGATAAACGTATCCGCCACCGGTTTGCCACGACTGGGGGACACGGGCATCGATCCCGGTCTCGATTTCGGACCCACAGGCGATACCGGAGACACTGGTGACACCGGCGATACGGGTGCGACCGGGGACACCGCAGCGACCGGTGAAACCGGTGAAACCGGTGAAACCGGTGAAACCGGAGAAACCGGAGCGACGGGGGACACCATTGTTCCAGCTGATTCCGGAAACCCCCTGGCCCAAGGCGAAACGCCTGCCGCGGATGACCGCAGTGCCACCTCGTCCGATGATGCTTCTTCGCCCCCCTCAATTTCGGCCCGAATGAAAAGCCGCATGAGAATCCTCGACTACCTCCTGGGCAAATAGTGAATACCAGGCGACAGTCAAGAATCTCCTCGAGCCCGCTTCTGGTGGGAGCCGTGACCACGGTGATCGTCGTGGTCGGTGTTTTCTTCTCCTACAACGCGAACATGGGGCTGCCGTTCGTACCGACCTACAAGGTTAACGCCGAGCTTCCCAACGGCCAGTCCCTGGTCCAGGGCAATGAAGTGAGGATCGCCGGGGTCAGGGTCGGCATCATCAATTCGGTTAATGCCGAGCAGCAGGATGACGGTGTGACCATCGCCAAGCTGGAACTTCAGCTCGACAAGAGCGTGCAGCCGATCCCTGAGAATACAACCATGACCGTGCGCCAGCGTTCGGCTCTGGGACTCAAATATTTGCTGCTCACCCCTGGGGATTCAGCGGACGGCCTGCCGGTCGGCGGGACTCTGGCGACGAGCCAGGTCAAACCGGAAGCTGTCGATGTCGACCAGTTCTTCAACATGTTCCAGGCGCCGGTGCGCCGGGCGATCCAGGTGAACCTGGCCGAGTTTGGCGGGTTTTTCGCCGCGCGTGGCGGAGCGATCAACGAAATCCTCGGACAGCTGCCGCCGCTTCTCAGGCGTGCTGAGCCGGTCACCCGCAACCTGTCGTCCCGCAGGACCGATCTGGAAGGGTTCATCAAGGGCCTGAGCCAGGCCGCGGCTGAAGTAGCTCCGGTTGCCGACCAGCAGGCGCAGATGTTCGTAAATCTCGATACGACCTTCACCGCCCTCGCCGCTGTGGCCCGTCCCTTCATGCAGGATTCGATCACCGAAAGCGTGAAGACCCAGCTTGTCGTCCAGCGGGAGGCACCGCGGATCCGGCCTTTCCTCTACGCATCCGCCCGCTTCGCCAGGGCGCTGAAGCCTGGCGCCGATGCGCTTGGAGAGAGCGCCCCGGTCGTACTCCGGTCGCTCAACGTCGGAATCCCGGTATTGAAGTCATCGCCGCAGCTCTACAACCAGCTGGCGCCGACCGCAAGGTCGCTCAGACTGTTCGGGGCTGACACCGGCGTCAACGACGGGCTCGACAGCCTGATCGATACGAACCAGATCCTGAAGCCCCTGCTGTCACATGTGGCCCCTGCGCAGAACGTCTGCAACTATCTCGCGCTGCTGCTCAGGAATGCTCAGAATCTCGGGTCGACCGGGAATTCACAGGGTCGCTGGGTCCGGGCGATCAGCGTATTGCCTCCGGTTGGACCTAACGCAGAAGGCGTGCCTGCCGCGGCGCCCGCCAGTGGCGGCGGACCCAACCCGGGCAACTTCCTCCATTCGAATCCCTACCCATACACCGCGTCCCCGGGCCAGCCACGTATCTGTGCGGCCGGCAATGAGATATATACCCCGCGGACCACGGTTGTCGGCAATGGGGACGCGCAGAACACGATCCTCACCAACGACCAGTCGCAGGCACAGCTGGAGTGGGGGCTGGACCAGTGAGCGACCATCGCAAGAGCTCGCGCTACAAACAGCAGTTCTTCCGTGACTGGAGTGGCCCCGGCCCGCTCTTCTTCGGCGTGGTCGCGTTGATCCTGCTCATGATCGGCTTCTATCTGGCGTTCACCAAGAGCATTCCGTTCACCAGCAACGGCTACGAAGTCAAAGCGACTTTTTCGAATGCGGTCAATATCGCCGACAAGTCTCCGGTGAGGATCGCCGGAATCAACGTTGGAAAGGTCGTGGGCAAAGAAGGCAGCGGCCAAAACACCGCGGTCACCTTCACCGTTGACGACGAAGGCCAGCCAATTCACAATGATGCAGCGGCACAGATCCGGCCGAGGCTTTTCCTCGAGGGCAACTGGTTCGTCGATCTCGACCCCGGTACACCGGAGTCCGGACTGCTTGAAGACGGTGGCTCGATTCCGGTTTCCCGCACTTCGACAAGCGTTCAGATCGGTGATGTTCTGCGCACCCTCCAGATCCCGGAGCGCGGCAACCTCCAGAAACTGCTGATCGGCCTCGGCACCGGGTTTAATTCGGAGCCGACCGCCGAAGAGGACCTCACTTTCGAACCCTCGGTCCAGGGGCTGACTGGTGGCGAAGCGCTCAATCTCGCTTTCAGGAATGGCGAGCGGGCGGCGCGGGGGACTGCGATTGTGAACTAGGCTTATCTCGG
>CALEMO010000064.1 GCA_937910825.1 uncultured Solirubrobacterales bacterium
GGGAAACCGCGAAGTTGAAGAACCAGTTGGTCATGGTGCCAGCCGACGCTGCCTTGCCGCGCACAGACAGCGGGTAGATCTCGGCATTCAGCAGCCAGAAGATCGGCCCGAGACTGATCGCGAACGAAGATACGAAGAGCATCAGGCTGAGGATCGCGACGACGGTGGTCAGCGTGCCTGTATCCCCGAGAAACGCTCCGCCCAGCATGAAGAGCGAGAGCGACATGCCCGAGACGCCGATGAAAAGCAGGGTCCTGCGTCCCGTCTTGTCGAGCAGCCGTACGGCGACGATGGTCATCAGCACGTTGACGATGCCGACGCTGAGCGAAGCCAGGATCGCCGATGAGTTGGAGTCGATTCCGGCATCCTGGATGATCGTCGGCGCGTAGTAGATCACCGTGTTGATACCGGTGATCTGCTGAAGGATGGCGAGGCCGATACCGACCAGTAGCGCGGCTTTGACTGCCGGCCTCAGCAGGTCTTTCCAGCCACCCGTCTCGACCCCGTGGGTCATCGAAGTCTTGATTTCCTGCAGTTCCAGCTCGATCGCTTCGTCGCCGTCCGGGCGGACTCGCTTCAGAGCGGCTACCGCTTCGTCGCGGCGCCCTTCCATGATCAGCCAGCGTGGGCTCTGCGGTAGGCGGAGCACGCCGATGAAAAGCGCCAGCGCTGGCACGGCACCGAGTCCGAGCATCCAGCGCCAACCTTCGTTGACGTCGGAGAAAGCGAGTCCGACCAGGTAGGCGACCAGGATCCCGATGGTTACCGCGAGCTGGAAGAAGGTCACGAGGCTGCCGCGAATGTTGGCCGGTGCGATTTCACTGATGTAGACCGGTGCCGTAGCAGAGGCGACGCCGATGCCGAAGCCGATCACGATTCTGGAAATGATCAGGATCGCCGAGTCCGGAGCAATCGCCGAGACGATCGCTCCGACCGTGAAGATCACTGCGGCGGCGAGAATCAGGCTTCGGCGGCCGTAGCGGTCGGATCCACGGCTGGCGAACCAGGCGCCGGCTACCGCGCCGATCGGAACCGCGCCGACGACCATGCCGGATTGAAGGGCGTTGAGGTTGAACTCCGGGGTGATCGTCAGCAAGGCGCCGGCGATGATTCCGGTGTCGTAGCCGAACAACAATCCGGCCAGACCCGCGATCGCCGCAGTCACGATGACATTGCGACGCGCCTTGGCTGCACTCACCACGCTCCCGTTCACACGGCAACACTGTCATTAAACCCGGACGCCCGCAAGTATTAAACCCGGACGCCCGCAAGTCATCATGTAAGTCGTGGCAGCGCAAGTAAGAAAACTCAGCCAGATTCAGGCCAGGCGAATTGCGCTCGCCGCCCAGGGCTTCGACCGGCCACGGCCGAGGGGCAGGATCACCATGAGACAGGTGCAGTCGGTGATCGACCGCATCGGCCTGATCCAGATCGATTCGGTCAACGTGCTTGCCCGGGCTCACCTGATGCCTCTGTTTTCCCGACTCGGTCCCTACGACACCAAATTGCTCACCCGTGCCGCGGAGGCCAAGCCGCGGCGGCTGGTCGAGTACTGGGCGCATGAAGCGTCGCTGGTGCCTCCGGAAACGCATCGCCTGCTGCGCTGGCGTATGGAACGCGCGGACCAGGAGGCATGGAGCTCAGTCAGGGCCGCGGCCAAGAATCCAGACCTGCTTCAGGCGGTCTTCGACGAGATCGAGCGCTCGGGCCCGGTCACCGCTGCCGAGCTCGGCCGCCAGGTTGATCCCGGCCATGTGCCCGACAGGGACCGCTGGGGCTGGAACTGGCCGCCGGTCAAGAGCGCGACCGAATATCTCTTCTGGACCGGCCGGATCACCGCGGCCTCCCGCACGACCCAGTTCGCTCGCCGCTATGACTTGACCGAGCGGGTCCTGCCGGCGGCGGTCCATGAATCCCCCGCTCCCGATCCGGAGCAGGCGATCGCCACTCTGCTTGAAATTTCGGCCCGGGCGCATGGGGTGGGCACAGCCCGATGCCTTCGTGACTATTTCCGCATCGCTGCCAGGGACGCCGATTCCGCCATCGCTCAGTTGGCTGCCGACGGAACCCTCCTGCCTGTGGAGGTCGACGGATTCTCCGCGCCCGGCTTTCTTCACCGTGACGCCAGGCGCCCGCGAAAGATCAAGGCCCGCGCGCTGCTTGCTCCATTTGACCCGCTCGTATTTGAAAGAGACCGGCTCGAGGAGCTGTTCGGTGTCCACTACCGGATCGAGATCTATACGAAAAAGGAGAAAAGACGCTTCGGTTACTACGTGCTGCCCTTCCTGCTGAATGAGGCGATCGTCGCCCGTGTGGACCTGAAGGCCGACCGGCAGCCGTCGGTGCTCAGGGTGAAAGGTGCTTTTGCCGAAGATGGAGCACCACCCGGTACCGCCGACGAGCTGGCCGCGGAACTTCACCTGATGGCGGACTGGCTCGGGCTGGACCGGGTCGAGGTTGAAGACAACGGGGACCTTGCCGCCGAGCTCTCAGGTTCAGCGGCGGCGGTGCAGGCATGAACGGGACCGGCCGCTACGCACCGAGCCCGACCGGTGAGCTCCATCTGGGCAACCTGCGAACGGCCCTGCTTGCCTGGCTCTCGGCCCGGTCGACCGAATCGGACTTCCTGCTGAGGATCGAAGACCTCGACAGCGGGCGCTCCCGGTCGCAGTGGATCGCGGTCCAGCTCAGAGAGCTGGAAATGCTCGGGATCGACTGGGATGGCGAAGCGCTGCAACAGAGCGATCGATCGGGCCACTACGAAGACGCGGTAAAATGCCTCGAAAGTGAGGGCCTTCTCTACGAATGTTTCTGCACCAGGGCCGAGATCCGCGAAGCGGCGTCGGCACCGCATGGCGAATTTCCGGAAGGTGCCTACCCGGGGACCTGTGCCAGCCTGAGCCCGACCGAGCGTAAAGATATGAGGGCCTCGGGCCGCCCTCCGGCGCTGCGGGTCCGGGCCGGCGGTTCGATCCTTGCGTTTGAGGACGGGTTTCGAGGCAAGGTGACCGGGGAAATTGACGATTTCGTGGTCCGCCGGAACGATGGCGACTACGCCTACAACCTGGCGGTGACCGTCGATGATGCGGAACAGGGGATCGGCGAGGTCGTACGTGGTGCCGACCTGCTTGTCACCACACCACGGCAACTCTGGCTCTTCGAAAAGCTGGGCCTTCAGGCCCCATCCAGCTACATCCACGTGCCACTGATGCTGGGCGAAGACGGTGCCCGGCTGGCCAAGCGCCACGGCGCCGTGACCATGGAGGAGCGGATCGCCGAAGGCGCAACCGTGGGGGGTCTGGTCGGCGAGATGGCTGCCTCTGTTGGTCTCTGCGATCCAGGAGATTCGGTCGAGGCCAGAGAGTTGATCGACGGATTCACCTGGGAGGCAGTGACCGCCATCACCTGATCGGCGGCGGGTCGCCCTTCCTCGCCGGAGCGGGCGCCCCGGGTATCCGGAAAGGCCGACAACTGCGGGGTTGTAGAGTTGACCATCATGGCAATGCCTTCGCCACTCCCGGATGACCTCGCCGACCTGATCGCCGCCCAGTTCCGGCTGCTCGGCGAGCCGATGCGCCTCAAAGTCGTTGACCGCCTGCGTCAGGGTGAAAGCAGCGTCGGGGTACTTGCCGACGAACTCGGCGCCTCCCAGCAGAACATCTCCAAGCACCTGCAGACACTTCATGCCGCCGGCACGGTGAAGCGCCGAAAAGAAGGCAATACGGTCTTCTATTCGATCAGTGACCCGGCGATGATCGAGATGTGCGATCAGGTTTGCCTGAGCATGGAGCGGCGACTGGACCGCATGACTTCGATGCTCGAGTCCCTCCAGCAGAGCTGAAACTGCGACTCGTCCGGACCGTTCAGTTGCCGCCCTGGCGAAGGGCTGCTACACTTCACACATCTATACAACTACACACTTGTGTAATGGAGGATGGAAATGAAACCGGAAACGAATGCAGGCACTGAATA
>CALEMO010000065.1 GCA_937910825.1 uncultured Solirubrobacterales bacterium
GGCCGTTCACCTTGATGCCGTTTGTGGAGCCGAGGTCAATGACCTCCCACTCCCCTCCGGCGCTCTGCCTGAGCTCGGCGTGTTTGCGTGACACATTCGGGTCGCGCAGCACACAGTCGGCTTCGTCGGAGCGACCGATCGTCGCCTGCGGCCCATCGAGCACCTGCCGGCGGTCGCCCAGGTCGACGATCGCCCGGGTCAGGACTGGCCTCGCAGTCGGTTCGTTCTTCGCTTCGGCCGGCGCCGCCTTGTAAACCATCGTGTGGCCCTCTTCGGCAGGCCGGGCCGGCTCGTTCTCGCGAATCGGTGCCTTGACCAGCCTCGCCTGGATACCGAATTCGCCGAGCCTGAGACGGTCGTCGGTATTGAACTTGACCTCGGGCCGGGTCAACAGGTCGTAGCCACGCCGCCGAGCGTGTTCAAGCAGGTAGCCGGCGAGCTCCCCCTCAAGGGAGCGCTCATAGCCTTCAAGTTTTTCGCGGTCTGCTTCTGAAAGGTGAACCGTGTATTCGTTGGGCACATATACCCTGGAAACGGACGCGGTCTTATGTGAATCCATCTCCTTGGCGAGCTTTCGGGCGAGCTCGACCGGTTGCACTTCAGAGCTGAAAGCGCGGCTGAATACCCCTTCAACAAGGCCTTCGATACGGGCTTCGAGATTCTTGAAGACGCTCATCGCTCCGCCCTTCCGGGCATGACGAAATCGTCAGTTCGTGTTGGGGACACGGGTTGATCCTACGGGAGAAAAGGTGAGACCCCCCCGCTCTCTGGCTGCCCGGCCAGCTTCTCGCCTATCCAGCGCCCGGTTGACGATTGCCCCTACGAGCACGGCGACTGTCACCCAGAGAACCAGCGAGACCGCGAAGGTCACCGTAAACAGCGTAGGCAGCAGCAGATCCGATACCGCGGCCGTCGGTGAATCCTGCCAGCCCGGGGCGACCTCGGTGAACTTGCCGAAAAGCAGCTTTCGCCCGGTCGCAGCCTCGGCCAGAGCGGTGATCGCCAGGCCGGTCGAAGCGACGATGGCCCGATCGCGCCAGTCGCAGGCAAAGGCAGCGAGCAGTGGTGTGAAAGGCGCCGCCCCGAAAGTGCCGAGCAGCGGTGCCAGCGGTCCAAAAACAAGTGGCCGGCCGCTGCCCCGGGTGAAAATCGCGGCCGGAACCCCAACCATGGCGACCAGCAGGCCGGCGCCCGGCATCCCCGCGACCACCGAAAGCCAGGCCGCAAGCCCACCGGCAGCGACCAGAAAGCCGAGTCTTGCGTTGAGCAGGCTGAGCATCGAAGTGACCAGGCTGAATACCGCAAGCGTCGGCGGGTCCGCCGCCCCGCTCATGGTCATCACGGTCGCGACGATTCCACCGATGCCGGCCGCCGCCAGTATCCGGCCAGAATCGAAGCCCCGGTCGGCGAAGCTGAAGATCGACTCCGCCTGGTGTGCTTGATCGGGCACCTTCTCGTCGAGCAGTTCGAGGCAACCTTCGAGCCTAACTCCAAGGGTTTCAATGTCCGGGCGGAACTCGGGTTCGCGGTCGAGACAGGAGTCGATCAGGTCGCAAAGTTCGCACGGCAGGTCGGGCCGCAGCCGGGAGAGCGAAGGCAGGTCGCGGTCCAATGCGCGCAGGGTTGCACCCGGACTCGACTGGCGGCGCGGGTTGACGCCACTCCATGCCTCGAACAAGGTGAGCGCCAGCGAGTAGACGTCGGCCGGCGGACCGGCCGACATTCCCTCGGCCTGTTCCGGGGCCATGTAAGAAAGGGTGCCGAGCACGTCGCCGGTATTTGTCAGGTCATCGCCGTCGGTCAGGCGGGCGACCCCGAAGTCCATCAGCTTGGCGCCGCTGTTCTGAAACGGGCAGATCAGATTCGCCGGCTTCAGATCCCGGTGGACGACGCCCCGGGAATGCGCGTGGTCGAGGGCTTCGCAGATGTCGGCCCCGATCTCGGCGACCTCCCGGTCACTGAGCAGGTTGTCGTCAATCATCTGTCTGACCGTCTCGCCGTCAACCAGTTCGGACACGAGGAACGCCCTGCCTCCTTCTCTGCCTCCGAATTCATGGTGGGCAAACTCGAAGAGGGTGACGATGCCGGGATGGTTGAGCCTTGCCGCCGCTTGTGCTTCGCGCTGGATCCGGGGTCCCGACTGTGGACCGGTCTCGATCACCTTGACCGCGACTGAGCGTTCAAGTCGCCGGTCCCAGGCCCGATACACCGTCCCGAAACCGCCGGCGCCGAGCCGATCGTTCAGTTCAAAGCGTTGAAGGACAGTGGTACCAATCATCTGTGCGAATCCGTTCGCCGGAGACTCGAGGGACCCTGCGGCTGGGCGGTAACTGTCAGCCGTGGATCGGAAATTCGCAAATTGCAGGTAAAGGGAATAGATTGACATCTCCGAAAGTGATGTAATCCGCCGCTGCGGGAGCCGATTTCCCCTTATCCATATGGATTTCCCCGAGCACAACTCAGAATTCGACGCCGAAGAGACCGCTATCGACCGCGATCCGGCTGAGTCGCGCACGGCCCGAAGCCAAAGTCAGCGTTCGGGAGGACGCGGTGGTTCCGGACGTGGTGGTTCCGACGGTGGCCCGCGCCAGCAAATGCTGATGCGCCGGGCAATCGCGCTTGGCGTGGGACTGCTCGTGCTGATTTTGCTTGTTCTCGGCGCCAAGGGCTGTCTCGATGCCCGTAAAAACCGTTCGCTTGAGGACTACGCCAGCAACGTGACCCAGATCGTCGACGAAACGAACTCGCTCAGTGAGTCGTTCTTCGGGCGCCTCGATGACCCCCAGGGCCTGAGCGTGCCGGACTTCGTCAGCGAGATCGAATCGGACCGTAGCGCAATGGACGGCTTTCTCAGCCGCGTGGACAAACTTGACACCCCGGGCGACATGGAAGGGGCGCAAAGGACCCTGACCCTCGTTTACCAGCTCAGGTCTGGTGCCATGAATACGATTGCCGACCGGATGAGCACCGCAACCGGCGATGCGGGTCGGGATAAGGCGATCAAGACCATCGCTGCCCAGATCTCGATTCTTTCCGCGGCCGACGTCCTCTACAACCAGGTGACCCGTCACCAGATCGACGACGCCATCGAAGGCAACGGTGCCACGGCCCCCGCAATGCCGAAGAGCGCTTTCGTGCCTGACGTCGCGAAATGGGTGGATCCGACCGAAGTTGATACTGCACTCAGCCGGGTGACCGGAGGGGCGGGCTCTGCCCCAACCGATGGCGGCGTCCGCGGAACCGGACTTCAGACCGTTTCGATCGGCGGAATTCCACTCGAGTCCGGAACTGTGATCGCAGCCGGGACTGAGCCTGCGGTCATTGTCTCGGTAATGAACCAGGGCGAATCGGATGAAGACGCCATCGAGGTGACTGTTTCGGTTGACGGCGGGGATCCAATCCGTGGTTCGATCGACACCCTTGCCCCCGGGGAAACCGGGGACGCGTCGATTTTGCTCACTCCGGCCCCCAAGGGCGCGGTCAAACTTGACGTTTCGGTTACCGGTGTTCCCGGCGAACAGCTGCTGGACAACAACGAGATCAGCTACGCCGTCACCTTCGAATAGGGCTGGGCAGGTTCGGTGAGAATCGCCTATCTAGGTCCGGCCGGGACCTTCAGCGAAGATGCGCTCCGCGACGGACCCTTCGGGGTTGACCAGTTTGAGCCGGTTCTCTGTGACACGATCTCCGCCGTAGTCGAAGCGATCGGAGCCGGCAAGGCCGACCGGGCTCTGGCGCCGATCGAGAATTCGATCGAAGGTTCGGTCCGTGGCACGCTCGACGGCCTGGTGACCGAGGCGGAGTCCGTCGCCATCCTTGGGGAATACGACCACGGCATTCGCTCGGCCCTGATCGCCCGTTCACCGCTTCGTCCGGAACAGATCGAGGTGGTCATCTCCCACCCGCAGCCGCTGGCCCAGTGTGCGCGATTCCTTAAGCAGGAGCTCTCGGACGCAGAAATCCGGGTGGCCGAGAGCACCAGTTCGGCCGCCCTGAAAGTCAGCCGCAGTGACCGGCCCTGGGCGGCCCTGGCCCCGGCATCCGCAGCCCGGATTTATGGCTGTGAGGTTCTTCGCGAGGGAATTGAGGACGAGCCGGGCAACGTAACCCGATTCGTCTGGCTCGGCCCCCGGGGTACCGCGGCCGAAGCTACTGCGGAAGCTGGTGGTGCCTGGAAGACCACCCTGGTTTTCTCGGAACTGGGAGCTGATCACCCTGGCGCGCTGGTTGACGCCCTGGTCGAATTCTCGAAACGGCGGATCAACCTGGCCCGGATCGAGTCGCGCCCACTTCGGCGAGAGCTGGGGCGCTACCGGTTCTTTCTCGACGTGGAAGGCCACGAAGACGACCCCGGCGTTGCCGAGGCCATCTCCGCGCTCAGGTCAAAGGCCGAGTCGGTCAAGGTCCTGGGTACCTACCCCGGATCCGCGACCGGTCCCCCCGCTTAGCCTTCGGAGTCGCTTCCGGTTTCTTCAGGCTGCTCGGCTTCGGGCTGCCCGGCCTCGACGGCTTCGGTCGCTGCCGAAGAACCGGCTGCGGCGCCAGCATCGGCTGGAACATCGGCCGGTTCCGCTACGCCTGTGCCACCGTCAACCTGCTGTTCCAGCTCGGGCTGGGCGAGCGAGCCCTCTTCGCCCTCTACTGGAGTAGCTGATTCGACCACCAGGGCAACCGCGCTGATGTGGTCTTTCTCACGCACGTTCATCGCCTTGACCCCCTGGGTTGCGCGTCCGGTCTTCCGGATCCCGGCGACCGTAGTCCGCTGAACCATTCCGTTCTCGGTGATGAAAAGTAGCTCCTGGTGCTCGCGCACGATCAAAGCCCCGGCCAGACCGCCCTTGACCTCGGTCAGCTTCGCGGTCAGCACACCCTTGGTGCCACGGTTCTTTACCGGGTACTCGGAAATGTCGGTGCGTTTACCGAAACCGTTCTCGGTTACGACCAGCAACTCGGCGTCGTCGCGGGCGACCGCCAGAGCCAGCACGCGGTTGTCTTTCTGGCCGACGTTCATGCCACGAACGCCGCTGGTCCCGCGACCCATCGGACGGGTCTGGTCCTCGTGGAAACGGGAAGCGTGTCCCGATTTGGAAACCATCATCAGGTCATCTTCACCTGAGGTGAGCTGAACTCCGACCAGCTCGTCCCCCTCGCGGATCTTGATCGCGATGATTCCGTCGGCCTCGATCCGCGTGTTGTAGTCGATGAATTCGGTCTTCTTGATCTGGCCTGCGGCGGTGGCGAAGACGAGGTACCTGTTCTCCTTGAAATCCCGCGTCGGGATGACATCCATGATCTGCTCGCCCTCTCTGAGCGGCAGCAGGTTGACCAGGGCGCTGCCGCGTGCGGTGCGCAGGCCTTCGGGCAGTTCGTAAACTTTCTTGCGGTAGACCTTGCCGAAGTTGCTGAAGAAGAGCAGGTAGTCGTGGGTCGAGCAAATGCGAAGGTGCTCGATGTAATCGCCTTCCTTCAGGTTCATCCCGGTCACTCCCACACCACCACGATGCTGCTGGCGGTAGGAGTCGGGTGAAATCCGCTTGACGTAGCCGGATTTGGTCAGCGAAACGACCATCTGCTGCTCGGCGATCGTATCCTCGATGTTGATGTCTCCACCGAAAGGCTGGATTTCGGTGCGGCGGTCGTCGCCGTACTTCTCGGTGATCTCCTGTAGTTCTTCCTTGACGATCTTGTAGACGCGGTTCTCGTCACCGAGGATCGCTCGCAGCTCACCGATCAGCTCCATCAGCTCGGCGTGCTCTTCGCGGATCTTGTCCGACTCGAGCGCAGTCAGGCGCTGGAGGCGCATGTCGAGGATTGCCTGGGCCTGCTCGCGGGTCAGTTCGAACTCCTTCATCAGACCGTCACGGGCTGTGTCAGGGTCCGGAGACGAGCGGATCAGGGCGATTACGGCATCGAGATTGTCGAGCGCAATCAGCAGGCCTTCCAGGATGTGGGCCCTGGCCTCCGCGCGACGCAGTTTGAACTGGGTCCGGCGGGTTACAACTTCGCGCTGATGCTCTACGTAGAACTTGATCATGTCCCGCAGGCCAAGCGTCTTCGGGACGCCCTCGACCAGCGAAACCATGTTCATGCCGAAGGAAGTCTGCAGCTGAGTCTTCTTGTAGAGGTTGCTGAGCACGATGTTCGGCACCGCGCCACGCTTCAGTTCGATCACGACACGCATGCCGGTCCGGTCGGTCTCGTCCCGCAGGTCAGAGATGCCGTCCAGCTTCTTGTCGCGGACCAGGCCGGCGATCTTGACGATGAAGCCGGCGTCGCCGCCCTTCTTGACGGTGTAAGGCAGCTCAGTCACGATCAGGGCATCCTTGCCTCCCTTGAGTGGCTCGGAGTGAACCTTGCCGCGAACCCGGACGCTGCCACGGCCGGTGGCATATGCCTCTCGAATGTTGCTCGGATCCATGATGCCGCCGCCCGGAAAGTCCGGGCCCTTGACGTGCTCCATCAATCCGGCGAGATCGATGTCACGGTCGTCGATGTAGGCCGCCACGGCGCCGGCGACTTCAGGCAGGTTGTGCGGCGGGATGTTGGTCGCCATGCCGACCGCAATGCCGGAAGCACCGTTGACCAGCAGGTTGGGGAACCGCGAAGGCAGAACCAGTGGCTCCTTCTGCGATTCGTCATAGTTCGGGCCGAATTCGACGGTGTCCGAATCGATGTCCCGCAGCATTTCCGTCGCCAGACGGGTGAGCCTGGCTTCGGTATACCGCATCGCAGCGGCTGAGTCGTCGTCGATCGAACCGAAGTTGCCCTGGCCGTCGACCAGCGGATAGCGCAGGGAGAATTCCTGCGACATGCGGACCAGAGTGTCGTAGATCGAAGCGTCGCCGTGGGGGTGGTACTTGCCCATGACTTCGCCGACGATCGTGGCACTCTTGCGGTACGGGCGGTTGGGCTGAAGGCCCAGGTCGTGCATGCCGAAGAGCACCCGCCTGTGGACCGGCTTCAGGCCATCACGTACGTCGGGCAGGGCCCGTCCGACGATCACGCTCATCGCATAATCGATGTACGAGGAGCGCATCTCCAGTTCGAGCTCTCGCTCTTCGATGTGACCGGTCAGGGCTTCAAGCGCCATCAGCCGGCACTCGCTCTCGTCGCTTCGGGGCTCTTGGCTTTCGTTTCATGCAACTCAGACATCGATGTTTCTCGCTTCCTTCGCGTATGTCTCGATGAAGTCCCGCCGTGGCGAAACCTGGTCGCCCATCAGCATCGAGAAGATCTGGTCCGCCGCGGTCGCGTCCTCGAGGGTGACCCTCTGGAGGGTGCGGCTGCCCGGATCCATGGTTGTTTCCCTCAGCTGGTCGGCGTTCATTTCTCCGAGTCCCTTGAACCGGGTCAGCTGGACGCCGTGTTTGGCCAGGTCGAGCACGGCGCGGTGCAGGTCGGCAAAGCCGTGAGCCTCTTCGACCCGATCCTTCAAGTTGACCCGGAACGGCGGTCGGCCGAATGCTGACAGCAGCTGGGCGTGGACGTCGGCGAAACGGCGGTACTCGTTGCCTTCGAAAAGCCTGGCCGGAAGCGTGTGGTTGCGAGCCAGGCCTGACTTCTGGTGCACCGCCTTGACCACCGTCTCTTCACCGTCGCTGGACAGTATTTCCGTACGGAAGATGTCCTGATCGGTGTCTGCTGCATTCAGGACCTTGCGAACTTCGTCGATTGAGATCACCGCTTCGTCGAGCAATTTTGACTCGGCCACGAAGCGGATCACGTCGTTTCCGAAATCCGCCTGCAGCGTCGTCGACCAGGCTTCGTACTCCTTGGCCTGACGGTTGTAGCTCTGCCAGCGACTCTTGTTCAGCTTGAGACTCTTGCCTTCCGAGTCGGTGACTTCGAACTCTTCGAGACGATCCCGGAGCAGCAGCTCTTCGAGCTCGGACTCCTTGTCGAGATAAGTCTCCTGGTTGCCACGCTTCACCTTGTAGAGCGGTGGCTTCGCGATGTAGACGAAGCCCGCATCGATCAAAGGCTGCATCTGGCGATAAAGGAAGGTCAGGATCAGCGTGCGGATGTGGGCGCCGTCGACGTCAGCATCGGTCGCCATGATGATCTTGTGGTACCTGGCCTCTTCGAGGTTGAACTCGTCGTGGATTCCGGTGCCGATCGCAGTGATCAGCGCCTGGATTTCGTTATTCGCGAGTACCTTGTCGATCCGGCTCTTCTCGACGTTGAGGATCTTGCCGCGCAGCGGCAGCACGGCCTGGGTCGAACGGTCACGGGCCTGCTTCGCCGAGCCTCCGGCGGAGTCGCCCTCGACCACGAACATCTCTGCGTGCTCGGGATCGCGAACCGTGCAGTCAGCCAGCTTTCCCGGCAGGGTCGAATTCTCCAGCGCGGACTTCCGACGGGTCAGGTCGCGCGCCTTGCGCGCTGCCATGCGGGCCCTCGATGCCTCAACGGCCTTGGTGATGATCCGACGTGCTTCACCGGGGTTCTCTTCAAGGAATTCGGCGAGCTTACGGTTAACCGTCTCTTCGACGAGACCCCGGATCTCCTGGTTTCCCAGCTTGGTTTTTGTCTGGCCTTCGAACTGAGGGTCGTGCAGCTTGACTGAAATCACCGCGGTAAGGCCC
>CALEMO010000066.1 GCA_937910825.1 uncultured Solirubrobacterales bacterium
ACGGCCGTCACCGGCGGAATGCTCGCCCAGGGTGATGTTGATGTCGTCGGAGCGACTCAGCAGCATCCGCCACATCTTCATCACGTCCGGCCCCTGCAGGTCGGTGAAGACCGGGTCGGAGAACCTGACCTCCGGGTCATAGCAGGACGCCATCGTATCCGCATCCCCTTGGCCAAAGGCCGCGTAGAAGCGTTCGATCAGCAGCTCGTTCTCGGATTCGGCGATGCCTTCGGCTGTTATAGGGACAATCTAACGGCTGCGCTCGCTGCGCTGGGTGGCGTCCCTTACTTCGCCAATCAGTTCCTCGAGCACATCCTCCAGCGCGACCATGCCCACCGTGCTGCGATCGTCGCCGACCACCCGCGCCAGATGTGCCCCCGATCCCTGCATCGTTTCGAGGATCGACCTCAGGGGGTCGTTCACCCGCACGGTCGGCAGGGGCCTGACCCAGGATTGCGCAATCTTCCGGTTCCGGTGTCGATCTTTGAACTCGAGCGCGTCTTTCAGGTGGAGGTAGCCGATCATTTCGCCGTCCCGCTTGACCGGAAAACGGGAGAAGCCGGTTCGTGCCGCAACCACCTCGACTTCCGCCGGGGTGACCGTATCCGGCACCATCTCGATCGTTTTCATCGGTAGCAGCACGGAACGTGCGTCGCGTTCCTCGAATTCGAGAGCCCCAGCCAGGAGATGACTTTCGTGATCATCGAGGAAGCCTTCCCGCCTCGACTCCTCGACCAGTCCCGCAACTTCGTCTCGCGTGAAGGAGCTCGCGACTTCATTTCTCGGCTCGATCCCGATCAACTTGAGGAAGACGTTGGCCAGCCAGTTGAGCAGTGCGATCGCCGGATAAAGGATCTTGACGATCACGACCAGCGGCGGCGCCAGCAGGGTTGCCGAACGCTCGGGGCCGGCGAGTGCGATGTTTTTCGGAACCATCTCACCGAGAACCACGTGGAGTGACCCGACGATGGTGAGGGCGATCACCAGCGCCGCCGGATGAACCAGAAGCTCGGGGACCCCCAGTGACTCGAAAGGTGCTTCCAGGCCGTGGGCGATCGCCGGTTCGGCCAAGGCACCGAGACCGAGGGTGCAGAGGGTGATGCCAAGCTGGGCTCCGGCCATCATCAGGGTCACGTTCTCCATCGCCCCGATCGCAATTTTCGCGAACCGGCTGCCATCTTCCGCCCGGGGTTCGATCTCGGAGCGGCGTGCTGAAATCAGCGCGAATTCAGCACCGACGAAGAAAGCGTTGGCCGCCAGGAGCAGCACTGAGACAGCGAGTGCGGTGGCGGCGCTCATTCTTCAGCCTCCGGCTCCGGGGGCTGCTCCGGGCAAACGAGGCGGACTCGGTCAATCCGCAATCCGTCCATTCTCAGAACCGTCAGCTCCACCTCGAACGATCCGCCATTGTCGGGCTGCCGGGCTTCGACGACGACCGCGTCCCCCCTGCCCGGAACGCGTCCCAATTCCATGGCGATCAGACCCGAAACCGTTTCGTAGTCTTCGTCCTCGGGCAGCACCACCCCGGTCTTTTCGGCGATCTCGTCGGGCCGAAGCAAACCGGATATCCCCCAGATGTCCTTGCCGATCGAGGTCACCGGATCTTCGCGCGGATCATGTTCGTCCCTGACTTCGCCGACGATTTCTTCGACCAGGTCTTCGAGCGTGACGATGCCGTCAAAGCTGCCGAACTCGTCGACCACCACCGCAACCTGGAGGCCGACCTTTCGCAATTCAGTCAGCAAGGGGTCGAGCTCCATGGTCGAGGGCACGAGCACAGGCTCGGCCATCACATCGCTGACGCGCACCTGCGCACGCTGGTCATACGGGACCGTCACAGCATGTTTGACGTGAACGATTCCCTCCACCTCTTCGGCGCCCTCGGCAATCACCGGGAACCTTGAGCGGCCGCTCTCTCGCGCGGCTTCGATTACCGCCATCACCGGGGCATCCGGGGCCAGCGTCGTGACCCGGACCCTGGGGGTCATGACGTCATCCGCCCGGCGTTCACCGAATTCGAGTGATTTCTCCAAGAGCGCTGCGGTCGGCAGCTCAAGGGTGCCCTGAGCGGCCGAGCGCCGGACCAGGGATCCGAGCTCCTCCGGTGAGCGGGCGGAGGCGAGCTCTTCCTGAGGCTCGATGCCGAGGCGACGCAGAATCAGGTTGGCCGCGGCGTTGGCCAGGCGCACCGGCCGGCCGAATATTCGGGTGAAGCTGCGCTGAAATCCCTGGACATTGCGTGCGGTCGCCAGCGGGCGCGCGATCGCCAGGTTCTTCGGAATGAGTTCGCCGAAGACCATGGTCAGGCCGTTCGCGAGAATAAAGCCGATCGCAAGCGC
>CALEMO010000067.1 GCA_937910825.1 uncultured Solirubrobacterales bacterium
AGCACGGTCCGCGCGATTTCTTCCCGAACCCCGCCTCGAAGGATCCGGAGTACCAGTTCAAGCTTGCGGCTGAAGCTGGTTACTCGGCGCTCGCCTGCCAGATTGGCATGGCCGAGAAGTACTACCCGGACTACGCCGGCTCGGTTCCGCTGATCCTCAAGGTCAACGGCAAGACCGACATTCCCTCTTCCGCAAGGTCCTTTTCCTCCTGCAACGCTTCGGTCGAAGATGCGGTCAGGCTTGGCGCCGACGCGGTCGGCTACACGCTCTACGTCGGCTCACCGCGCCAGGACGAAGACCTCGCACAGCTCAGGCAGGTCCGACAGGACTGCGACCGCTTCGGCATGCCGCTGGTCGTCTGGTCATACCCCCGCGGCGAGGCCGTGGACGGCAAGGGCGGCCCCAACTCTTTCTACGCGATCGACTACGCGGCCCGCCTGGCCATGGAGATGGGCGCGGACGTCGTCAAGCTGAACATGCCGAAAGTCGGCCTCAATACCGACAAGGATGCGCAGCCGCCCTACAACGAGATGAAAGTCAGCGAGGACGAAGCTCTCCGACAGTGCGTCGAATCCGCAGGACGCTCACTGGTCGTGCTTTCGGGGGGTTCGAAGGCGGACGATGAGACCGTGCTCGGCCACACCAAGTCGGTTATGGATGCCGGCGGCTCCGGCGTGATTTTCGGCCGCAACGTCTGGCAGCGTGAACGTAGCGAAGCACTCGAAATCATCGCCCAGATCAAAGAATCCCTGCTGACTCACGTCAAACGCACGCCCTGAAGCACCGCTTCAGCTGACATATGTTCCAGGGGCGTATGCCCACACCCCCGATCCAGTTCGGGGACATGTTCCCCGATCACATGCGGCGGTACCTGTTCTGGTTTGTGATCTTGCTGCTGCTGGCGGGCTGGGCCTTCTTCATTCAGTCCCGTGACGACGATGAGCAGGACGGATCCGGCGCGGGCGGGCGCAGTTCACGGACCGTGGAGGTGGACCGCGTGGTCGACGGTGATACGGCAAAGGTTTTCATCGACGGCGAAAGTGAGTACGTGCGTTACATAGGGATCGATACGCCCGAGTCGGTCGCCCAAGGCCAGCCGGTCGAATGTTTCGGTCAGGAGTCGAAGAACTTCAACGAGTCCCTGCTCACCGTCGGCGAGGTCCGTCTGGTCTTTGATGAAGAGCAGCGGGACCAGTACGGGAG